>CAZPRX010000032.1:0-10063 GCA_964588835.1 uncultured Muribaculaceae bacterium | reverse complement strand
CCAAATCTGCTCATTAACGGCTCGCAGCACATCATGCCTGACCTTACAGCAACTCCCATCTTGTCCATAAGCATAGCAAGGTCTGCGTGGTGAACCCCCTCTATAATAAAAGAAAATATTGGAAGTTTATTTCCAGATGTGCCGTACAATTTTAACCCCTCAATTCCCTCTAGACCTTGCTTAAGAGACTGTACAAGAAGAGATTCCTGAGTCTTCGCAAACTCCTTGTCCACACTCTCAATAAACCTTATTGCCTCACCCAGGGCAGCAACTCCTATGAAGTTGGGAGTACCTGCTTCAAACTTAAGCGGGATAGGAGCATAAGTCGTTTTAGTAAGAGACACTGTTTCGACCATATCACCACCGCCCATCCATGGATCCATATCCTCAAGCAGTGCTCTTTTTCCATACAGGACTCCAGTTCCTGTAGGACCGTATAATTTATGCCCGGAAAAGGCATAGAAATCACAATCCAGATACTGAACATCAACTTCTCCGTGAACAATACCCTGAGCCCCGTCAATAAGGACCAGAGCACCCGCTTTATGCGCTTTCTCAATTAATAACTTAACAGGATTCTCTATTCCCAGAACATTTGAAATATGAGCAACTGACACAATTTTTACAGAGCCGTCCAGAAGTTTGTCCAGCTGGTCAACCATCCATTCACCATTATCATCCACACGAAGAATCCTCAGCTCTGCACCAACTCTTTGACACGCCATTTGCCACGGAACAATGTTTGAATGGTGGTCGGCCTCACAAATAATAACAGAGTCCCCTTTTGATATAAAACGAGATGTAAAACTATTAGCTACAAGGTTTATAGACGCTGTAGTTCCAGAGGTAAAAATTATCTCCTCTGAAGAGGATGCATTTATAAAACTTTTAACAGTTTCTCTTGCCGATTCGTATAAAGATGTACATTTTGCGCTCAATTCGTGAACCGCTCTGTGAATATTCCCGTTTGTGCCGGAATTCATCTCGTTTATTAGAGAGATAACACGAACCGGTTTCTGGGCTGTTGCTCCATTATCAAAGTAAACCAGATCTTTACCATGAACAACCTGCTTTAAAGCAGGAAAATTATCCCTCATCTGAGTAATGTTCTCAATAGCACTCATTGTACGTTTATTCGGTGGATTAATGATTGATTCCTGCAAAATTAAACATAAATTTGCAAGAATAGTTTAATAAAGGACAATGTACGATTATATTAAAGGTGAGGTTGCCGAGATAGGTCCCACAGAGGTAGTGGTTGAGACAGGCAGCTTTGGATACAAACTTCAGATATCTCTTCAGACCTATTCAAAAATCCAGACAGGATCAAAAGTTAAGCTCTTTATTCACCATCACCTCAGAGAGGATATTGAGCTGATGTACGGGTTTTTTGATAAGGATGAAAGGGCAATTTTTCAGCACCTGATTGAGGTGTCGGGAATAGGTCCGAACACTGCCAGGATGATGCTCTCATCTATGACTTCAGATGAAATAAGAAACGCAATAATTACCGGGGACATCAACAGGCTTAAAAGCATTAAAGGAATTGGCCTTAAAACAGCCCAGAGATTACTGATTGACCTAAAGGACAAAATAGTAAAAGGGGGAGGAGGATCAATTATAACAGGTGGTCTTGTAACCGTATCTGACAGCAGAAGGGATGAGGCTATCTCAGCTCTTATCCTGCTCGGCTTTAGCAAGGCAAATGTTGAAAAAGTTATTGACGGATTATTGAGGGAAAGCCCCTCTTCTGCTCTTGAGGAGCTGATTAAGCTATCACTTAAAAGATTATAAATTTCAATTATTTTAATAAATTTGCAATAAATTTAATAACAAAATTATGAGCATACCTACAAATCTAAAGTACAGCAAAGACCACGAATGGGTACTTGTAGACGGTGATATCGCAACAATTGGAATCACCGAGTTCGCACAGGGACAACTGGGCGACATCGTTTTCGTAGACATTCAGACTGAAGGAGAAACACTTTCAGCAGGCGAATTATTTGGAGCAATTGAGGCAGTTAAAACCGTTGCAGACGGTCTTATGCCTGTTTCAGGTGAGGTTGTGGAAGTTAACAGCGAACTGGAGAGTGCACCTGAGTCAGTAAATAAAGATCCATACGGAGCAGGTTGGATGATTAAAGTTAAGCTCACAAATCCATCTGAGCTAGACGAACTTATGGATGCAGCCGCATATGAAGCTTTTATTGCATAATTAAATTAATTATCAATAATAGAGAGCGCCCTAACTAACGGGCGCTCTTTTTTTTGAGTTGGTCAAATTATATTTTTAAATTTACGAACACTAACAAATAATTCTAACCTGGATTTTAAATGAAACATAGTTTTGGAAGCGATAACCACTCTGGAGCAGCACCGGAGATACTTGAGGCAATAATTAACGCAAATAACCAGTTTCAAGTTGCTTATGGTGAGGATGATTACACAAAGGCTGCTGTAGAAATATTTAAAAAAATTCTTGGAGAGTCAGCAATTCCCTTCTTTGTTTTTAACGGAACAGGAGCTAATATATTGGCCTTAAAAGCACTTACAAATACTTTCAACTCTATTTTATGCCCGGATTGTGCCCACATAAACGTAGACGAATGTGGTGCACCTGAAAAAATGACAGGAGCAAAGCTTATTCCACTTCCATCAGTTGACGGTAAAGTTTCTGCCGATGTTGTTAAAAAGGAGCTTAAGGGATTTGGCTTCCAGCACCACTCTCAACCAAAGGTGCTATCGATTTCGCAGCCTACAGAACTCGGTACCCTATACAGACCGCAAGAGATAAGGGCTCTTGCAGAATTAATGCACAGCCACGGTGGATATCTGCACGTAGATGGTTCCAGAATATCAAATGCATCGGCTTCATTAGGATTATCAATCAAGGAGTTTATAACAGACCAGGGGGTTGACGCACTATCATTTGGGGGAACCAAAAACGGGCTTCTGATAGGTGAAGCTGTAGTTTTCTTCAGAGAAGAGCTTGCCGAGAACTTCCTTTACATTAGAAAACAGGGTGCTCAACTCTTCTCAAAAAACAGATTTATAGCTGCTCAATTTGATGCATATCTAAGAGATGGATTAAATATCAGACTTGCTTCTCACTCAAACGCAATGGCCAAATACCTTGAGAGTGAACTAAAAGGGATTAAAAACGTTGTAATTTCAAGACCAGTAGAGACAAACGTTGTATTTGCGGCGATTCCTGCTGATCTGTGCAATAAACTTATGAAAAAACACTACTTTTATGTGTGGGATGAGGAGACCGGAGAGGTCCGGTGGATGTGCTCTTTTAACACAACCAGGGAGGACATAGATAATTTTGTGGCCGACATCAAATCATTAATATAACCTAAACTTAATACATTATGGCAGTAACACGAGTTTTCGACCTGCTGGAACAGCTGGTAGAAAAATATCCAAAAGATGACATGCTGAGCAGAAAGAGTGCCGGCAAGTGGATAAATTACTCATCTCATAGTTATTACGAACATTCTCATCTGGTTGCATACGCCATGCTTTCGATGGGCTTTGGCAAAGAAGACAAAGCAATAACTATAATGCCCAACCGCCCTGAATGGAATTTTATTGATATGGGGTTAATGCTGGCAGGAATGATTCACGTCCCTGTTTACACAACACTCAGCGCAGATGACTATCTCCATATTTTCAACCACAGTGATGCTAAAGCTATCTTCATTGGAAATGAAAGCCTTGCGAAGAAGCTGGTACCCATCCTTAAAAAGGTTGAAAGGGAGATTAAGATATTTACAGTAGAGCCTGTAGATGGATATCTTTCCATAGAGCAGCTTTATATTATTGGCAAAGAGAATGAAAAGAACTTCAGGCCTGATGTTGAAAAAGTCAAAAAAGAGACTGATGAGAACGAAGTTGCTACAATAATTTACACCTCTGGAACAACCGGTACTCCAAAAGGTGTTATGCTCTCCCATAAAAACCTAGTATTTAACTTTATAGGAACTGCCGTTCAGCAAATCAGAGACCACAGACATAAAATGCTCAGCTTCCTTCCTCTCTGTCACATATACGAAAGAGGAATGAACTATGATTATCAATATCTGGGCATTAGCATATATTACGCTGAGAGTCTTTCAACAATTGCAGCGGACCTGGCAGACAGTAAGGCCGATGGTTTTTGCGCCGTTCCAAGGGTATTGGAGATGATGTACTCAAAGCTTGAAGCTGCAGGTAAAGATCTTGATGGTATTAAAAAGATAATCTACAAATGGGCATTTAGAATAGCAACCAAGTTTGACTACACAAAGAACAGCGTACTGTACAAGATGCAATACGCAATAGCAGATAAGCTTGTATACAGCAAGTGGAGAGCTAAATTAGGAGGAAAAGAGATGCTTGTAGTTTCAGGCGGTTCTGCAATACAAGCCAAAATTATTCGCCTTTTTACAGCTGCAAAAATGTACATCTTCGAAGGCTATGGCATGACAGAAGCATCTCCGGTTATTGCTGTAAACAACCCTAAAGAGATGATTATCAAGATAGGCACAGTGGGCAAGCGTATGGAGGGTACTGAAATGATGATTGCAGAAGATGGTGAAATTCTTACTCGTGGACCTCACGTAATGTTGGGATACTACAAGGATCCGGAATACACAAAGCAGGTAATCGACCAAGATGGCTGGCTGCACACTGGTGACATAGGTGTAATGGTTGACAAAATATTTCTTAAAATAACAGACCGCAAAAAAGAGATTTTCAAACTATCTGCAGGTAAATATATTGCTCCTCAAGTAATTGAGAACATGCTTAAAGAGTCATCTTACATAGAAAACTGCATGGTAGTGGGAGAAAACCAAAAATTTGCCTCTGCCCTAATAATACCTGACATTAACAAGCTTCATTTCTGGGCTGCAAAACATAAAATCCAATTTACTGAAAATAAAGATCTTATTACAAATCCAGATATAATTAAGAAAATTAATAAGGAGATTGAAAAGGTTAATCAAAAACTTGCTGCTCACGAACAGGTAAAGAGAGCGAAAATAATTTTAGACGAGTGGACACCTATAAATGACATGCTATCTCAGACTCTTAAGCTTAAGAGAAACAAGATTAAGGCAAAATATGCAGATACTATTGCAGAAATCTACAATAATGAATAGATATCTATCTTATTAACAAATATTTTGAAGATAATTAAAGCATCAAAACTAGACAAGGAAGCCATATTTAATATATGGCTCTCTTGTTTTACTGAAGATGAGGAATATATAAATACCTATCTTGAGTATTGCTTCCCTCATTCTACAACACTCCTTCTAGGGGACGACATTAACGGTTATGCATCAGTAATCACTATTATTCCATCATATTTCATCCACGATAAGAAAATTGTAAAAGGGGGCTATCTGTATGGAGTAGGAACACTTCCGGAGCATAGAGGCAACTCTTATTCTTCAAAATTAATTCAATACGCAAAAGAGCTGCTGATCTCGGAAGAATTTGATTACTTTATAGTTAAGCCAGCAACAGAGACTCTTTTCTCCCTTTACAAACGATTAGGCTTCAAGGAAGAACTTTTCAATACAACAGTTATTGTAAAACCTCTTCAGGATATTAATCAAGATTCAAAAAGTAAGATTCAACTTAAAATTGGCACCACTAAAGATGCAGATAAGATATTCCACTACAGAGAAGAGCATCTTTCGTCATCAAATTTTCTCTGGCCTAAAGAGATTCTTTCATATTCAGTCCAAGAAATCCTTAATAGAAATGGGTTTCTATTTATTAACGAAATTACCGGAGATTACTGCACTGGCTACACTTCAGACGACTCTTCAAGACTACTAATACTAGAAACAACTGTTAAGCCCGAATTGGTAGAATCCTATTTTGGCGATCAGATTATGAAAAAATACTCTGGAATTGATAATTGGACAATTGACTACCCCTACAACACTCGTTTTAGTTGCACTCCTCAACGCTCTGCACTTTTAATGGAGCTTAAGCCCGGTACATATGAGCTTTGCCAAGCTTTGAATCTCTCTTTACCAATGGAATGAGGCCAGATTGTTCCTCGTGGAACAAAACCTGTATCAAATTATCTTCCAAAATAGACTAAGAGTATAGAAATATCAGCAGGTGAGACACCCGGTATTCTTGATGCCTGAGAAATAGTCTTAGGCCTGTGTTTTTCAAGCTTTTGCCTAGATTCAGTAGAGATAGACTTTAGTGTAGAATAGCTAAAGCCATCGGGGATTTTTACATCTTCGAGCTTGAGAATTTTTTCAGCGATTCTCTTTTCTCTATCAATATAACCTCTGTATTTGACGAATATTTCTGCCGATGAGATAACCTCATTAACAAACAGCAAATACGCAATATCGACATCATCTACTCCCTTATCTTCATAAGGAAGTGGTCCCTGTGAATCCAATGACTTTTTAATTAGGTTAAGCAAGTCTTTGTTCTTGTTATCCAAATTATTAAGACTATCTACCTCATCCTTTAAGACATTAATTAAAATCGACTTAAGGTCTTCATTTATATTTGAGTCCAGATATGTTCCCCGTGGAACATTTTTAAGCAAGGAGTAAATTTCTGTTTGAGGTCTGGTTAAAATTTCTGACAGTTTTTTTCTTTGGTCTAGTGCTGTGGATCCCGCGTCAAGGAGATAACTATTGATTTCATCAGGGGTTACTGAAATAGACTCCATGAAGCCAACCAGTGCTCTAATAAATTCATATTTATTTCGAGCCAGTTCTGCCCTTTCAGGAGTAGCTAAGCCAATAACTAGCCCCTTCTCAGTTAGCCTTAGGTCAGCATTATCTTGCCTTAGCAAAATCCTGTATTCTGCCCTGGATGTAAACATCCTGTATGGTTCATCAACTCCCTTAGTTACGAGATCGTCTATTAGCACGCCTATATAGGCTTCATCTCTTTTTAGAATAAGTGGCTCTTTTGAGTTAAGTTTAAGATGAGCATTTATTCCGGCCATCAAACCTTGAGCTGCGGCCTCTTCATAACCTGTGGTTCCGTTAATTTGACCTGCAAAATAAAGATTCTCTACCAGTTTGGTTTCTAAAGTGTGATGTAACTGCGTAGGTGGGAAGTAATCGTATTCAACAGCATATGCCGGACGGAAAATAATAACATTCTCAAATCCCGGTATCGCTCTTAAGGCTTTATATTGAACATCTAGAGGAAGTGATGAAGAAAAACCCTGCAGATAATATTCGTGAGTATTCCATCCTTCAGGTTCTAGAAACAACTGATGTGATGTTTTGTCTGAAAAGGTTTTAAGCTTATCCTCTATGCTTGGACAATAACGAGGGCCTCTGCCAGAAATCTTTCCGGAGAAAAGAGGAGAGAAATCAAATCCCTCCTTTAGTATATCATGCACCTGCTGGTTTGTATGAACCATATAACATGGCAACTGAGCTGTCGCAGATTGAATAGGAGATGGCTTTGAAAGGAATGAGAACTTTTCAGGTTTATCGTCTCCTTTTTGAATTTCAAGTTTTGATAAGTCAACAGATCTTGCATCAATCCTGGGTGGGGTACCTGTCTTCATTTTATCAACCTCAAACCCAAGTTTAAGTAATTGTTCTGATAAATGCATAGATGAGGGCTCCCCTACTCTTCCCCCCATTGTTGTATTTTGACCAATGTATAGCTTCCCGTTTAAAAATGTTCCTGCAGTAAGAATTACAGATTCAGAGTAAAATTTGGCTCCAAGTTCTGTTATAACTCCTTTTACTTTATTTCCGTCAAAAATAAATTGGGTTACGGTATCTTGCCATAGGTTTAGATTGGGGGTATTTTCTAGAATATATCTCCAATTCAGTGAAAAATGCTGTCTGTCACATTGAGCTCTTGGACTCCACATTGCCGGCCCTTTTGACCTGTTTAACATTCTAAACTGGATTGTACTCGAATCTGTTACAATACCAGTTGAACCGCCAAGAGCATCTATCTCTCTAACTATCTGCCCCTTAGCAATGCCGCCGATAGCTGGATTACATGACATTTGTGCAATTTTTCCCATATCCATAGTAAGGAGCAAAACTTTTGATCCCATTTTCGCTCCTGCATGCGCAGCTTCACAGCCCGCATGTCCTGCTCCAATAACAATAATATCGTATTTCTCTTTCATTCTGTACTTTAAAGTCGCAAGACTTAAATTAATTTTAACTTTTCGAGAGATCTATCTTCAGCATCTTTCATTAAAGACTTATCATTTTTTGATTTATCTTTATAACCGAGCAGATGTAAAATTCCATGAATAATAACTCTGTCTAACTCCTCTTCAAAAGTTACCTTATATTGTATGCTGTTCGTTTTTACAGTGTCTATGCTTACAAAAAGATCTCCGGATATTACCCTGTTCTGAGAATAATCAAAAGTAATAATATCAGTGTAGTAATCGTGGTTAAGATATTGCCTGTTAATACTCAGGAGATGACTATCACTGCAGAAGATGATGTTAATATCACCAGGAGAACCTGGTATTCCAGATAAAGAAAATTTTTCATCAGTTATTACTGACTTAATCCATGCAGATATTCTTCTCTTACCTTTAAGATTGAAAGATATGTCCTCAGTATGATAACTTATCATTATAAAAATTATTTAGCCCTCTCTATTGCATCCTCTTCTAAAAGATCCCAGTATTCAACAGCTCTTCTTGTATGAGGTATAACAATTGAGCCCCCTACAAGGTTTGCAACAGACATTATTTCAAACATCTGCTCGCGTGTAACACCTAGTTCAAAACATTTTTCCAAATGATACTTAATACAATCATCGCATCTTAAGACAGCTGAAGTTGCGAGACCAAGCATCTCTTTGGTTACAGCAGGAAGCGCACCGTCTTCATAACACCGGGTATCCAGATTATAAAATCTCTTAAAAAATAAATTATCAGAATCCAGTATTTTCTTGTTCATCTTGGCACGAAATGTGCGGAATTCGTCTATTCTGTTCATATGATCAAATTTTGCGCAAAACTACATAAAAATATACTAATCAAAATTTTTTACTATTATGTCTAAAGTAACTGTCATAGGGGCCGGCAACGTAGGTGCTACATGCGTTAATGCAATGAATATGTTGCAATTTGCCGGAGAAATTGTTCTGCTCGATATCAAAGAAGGGATAGCAGAAGGTAAGGCAATAGATATGATGCAGACCGCTAAGCTTCTTAGGTTTGACACCAAAATCACCGGAGTAACAAACAATTACGCAGCTACTGCAAAATCAAAAGTAGTTGTTATAACGTCTGGCATTCCGCGTAAACCTGGTATGACAAGAGAAGAGCTGATAGGTACAAATGCAGAGATCGTTGGAAATGTTGTTGAAAATGCATTAAAATATTCTCCAAATGCAATATTTGTTATTATTTCCAACCCTATGGATACAATGACATATCTTACAGTTGCAAAAAATAAACTCCCAAAGAACAAGGTTATTGGTATGGGTGGTATATTAGACAGCAACAGATTTGTTTACTACCTGAGAACTGCTCTGGATTCACCTGCAAGTGATGTGGCTGGCATGGTTATTGGTGGTCATGGAGATACGACAATGATTCCTCTTATCAGATTTGCAAATCTTAGAGGAATTCCGGTAAGCGAACTGCTTCCGGAAGACGCTCTTTCTCAAGTTGTAAAGGATACAATGGTAGGAGGAGCAACTCTTACCAAGCATCTTGGAACTTCAGCATGGTATGCTCCGGGAGCAGCTGCAGCTGCACTTGTTCGCTCTATTGTGCTGGATGAAAAGAAAATCTATCCGTGCAGCGTACTTCTCGAAGGAGAATACGGTCAGAAAGATATCTGCCTTGGAGTACCTGTAGTTGTGGGAAGACACGGATGGGAAAGGATAGTTGAACTAAACCTCAACGAAGAGGAAAAGACTGCCTTCAACAAGAGCGCAGATGCTGTGAGAGCTACAAATGACGTTTTGAAAGATCTCAACATCATCTAGTAAATTGAGAAATATTTTGCATCTTTGCGGTGCAAAATAAGGGGTATTAGCTCAGTTGGCTAGAGCGCTTGCATGGCATGCAAGAGGT
>CAZPRX010000031.1:3026-10407 GCA_964588835.1 uncultured Muribaculaceae bacterium | reverse complement strand
AATTTACACCCGAGTGTGAGAAAAGCCACCCGATTGCCTCTGTTATCTTTCATTCTCAATTCTTTAATAGGAAATTACAACTCTTGATGCCTCTACTTTTCCTCCGATTGGCGGGTTCATCTTTGCTACCGACAAAGTTATCTTTCCTACAGCAGGGTAAGTTGCCTTTACCCTCTTAACTATTCTTAAGGCTACATTCTCAAGTAGTTTTGAAGGGACATTCATCTCCTCTTTAATAAGTGTGTATAACTCCTGGTAATTGAGCGCATCTTCAAGCTGGTCACTCTCTCCGGGTGTAAAAACATCACACTCGGCAGAAAAGTTCACGATAAATTTGTTTCCTATTATTTGTTCCTCTCTGAAATGGCCGTGGTATGAATAGAACTCCATATTAACCAGCTCCACCAGTGTTGTTTTACTCTCTATTGTTTTCATAAAATAAATACACAAGGTTTTTTATTCAGGTCCGGGCGCTCTTTTCTCCAGTCAGATATGCTTTTTGTAAATACAAAAGAGTCCTCCAGAGTTATATTGGCTGCAACACATAGACGAGTCTGGGATGAGCACACTTCAAGAATGTCTGCTAAGATTGAATTATTTCTGTAAGGAGTCTCAATAAATATCTGACTAGCTCCGGTAGAGGCCGATAGTGCCTCCAGTCTCTTAAGTACACCTCTTCTCTCCTCAGATTTTACCGGCAGATATCCGTGGAAATGGAAGGACTGACCATTCATACCGGAAGCTGCAAGTGCAAGTATGATTGATGAGGGGCCGCTCATAGGGATGACCTTTATTCCCTTTTTATGCGCCAGTGAAACAAGGGATGATCCAGGGTCAGCTACAGCCGGTATACCGGCTTCACTTAACAGTCCGGCATCGTCCCCATCCTCTAAAACTTTAATAAAACTCTCTAGTTCTGATTCTTTAGTGTGCTCATTCAATTCATAAAGACTAAGGGCATCAATGCGCCCCCTGTGTCCTGCAGCTGAAAGAAATCGTCTGCCGCTCCTCAACTCCTCCACAAAGAAATGTGTCAGAAGAGGCACTGTTCTAAGTACTCCCTCCGGAATAACTTCGCTTAGCTCATTTGGGCCAAGTGGTGTAGGTAACAGGTATAGAACTCCCGGTTTCTGCATCTCAATTTTTCGCAAAGGTATGAAAATTTCGTACCTTTATTGAATGAAAGAGAACAACACTGCACGTCTTCGCTTTCTGGGAACCGGCACATCACAGGGAGTCCCCATGATAGGATGCAACTGCAAAGTATGCAAATCTGAGGATCCCAGAGATAATAGATTAAGATCCTCTGCACTTATTGAGTACAACGGTTTTCGCATCCTGATTGATGCCGGACCGGATTTTCGTCAACAACTCTTAAGGGAGGGAATCGGAAATTTAGATGGAATTCTTCTCACTCATGAACACAAAGATCACACAGGGGGTCTGGACGATGTAAGGGCTTTAAATTACATTGATGGAAAGGGGCTCCCTATTTACTGTGAGGAGCGGGTTTTGAGGTCACTTGAAAGAGAGTACTCATACGCATTTGAGGAGAACAGGTATCCAGGTGTTCCTGAATTTGATATACGAATCATCGACAGCCAAAAGTTTACAATAAAACACGAAAACGGCATGGCTCACATGCCGGGCCTTGATGTCATTCCCATACGTGTGTATCACTATAAACTGCCAATTTTAGGCTTCAGAATCGGAAATATTGCCTATATTACAGATGCAAACAGGATAGATGAGGAGGCCTTTGAACTGTTAAAAAATCTGAAAGTCCTGGTAATAAATACAGTTAGGCACGCCAGGCATATCTCTCACTTTAGTCTTTCTGAGGCTATTGAGGTTGCAAAAAGGGTTGGAGCAGAAAAAACATTCCTTACTCATCTGTCACATCAGATAGGTACACACGAAGAGCTCTCAGCTGAACTTCCACCCGGAATTTATGCCGCATGGGATGGGCTTTCAGTTGATGGTTAAATTAGAATAACTTAGAAAACATGGCTGGTAACGATAAAAAAAGAGCAGGTATAAGGGGTTTATCAGGCCTTGTAGGAACTGCAATTTCACGGTCGCTCTCAGCAGATGGCTGGGATGTTATTGATATTGGCAGGAATTTCACAACAAATGATATTAAGGGGCTGGATGTTCTGGTTAATCTGGCCGGTCATTCAATAAATTGCAGATGGACCGCTTCTGAGAAGAGGGCAATTAGAAAAAGCAGAATTGATACAACTTCCAGACTTTCTGAGGCCATAAAACTTTCCGGCGAGGACGCTCCGTTTCTATTCATATCTGCTTCTGCTGTGGGTATCTACCCGTCATCTCATGTTGCTTCACCTGACAATGCCAGTGACGAAAATTCTACTGAAATGGGTACTGGATTTTTGTCTCAAATATGCAGCGAGTGGGAAGAGGCAGCGATGGGAGCATCCGTTTTCACACGGGTAGCAATTATCCGGCTTGGTGTAGTAATATCGGCATCAGGAGGTGCCTTTCCAAAGCTTACTCTTCCGTTCAGATTGGGCGCCTCAGTGAGGTTTGGCAAAGGAAAGCAGCCTTTCAGCTGGATTTCAGAAGAGGATGTTGCAGGAGCTGTGATGCTAATAATTGCCGATGATACAATTTCCGGCCCGGTTAATTTGGTAGCACCTCAGATAATTGACATGAATGGTGTAAGAAGCACTCTTGCAGAGCGCTTCAGTTCAAAAATTAAAGTAATTCTACCTGAATCATTACTGAAGATTGCCATGGGAGGATCTCACACGCTTGTAACTGAGGGCCAGAATGTAAAACCTGCTGTTTTACTTTCAAAAATGTACAATTTTAAACACAAAACGCTGGGAGACACACTCTCACCATAAAGTAATTAATAAAACACAAAAGAGATGGCAAAGAAAATATTCAACAAGTTCCGGAGTTCTCTGCCAAATCTTTATAAGGCAGCAATTCAAAGCAACGACGAGGAACAATTTATAAGTTCAATCCGCGCCTATGCTTCTTTGAAGATTGAAGAGAACATATCTGAGGAATCTGTAAGGTGTGCCAGATGCATTCTTACAATGGCAGACAACGAAAACTCATCAATTTTCGAACTCTCAAAGGGTCAAAAGGTATATATTGAGACCTTTTCATTATTATGGAATTTTTTACGAGATCCTGACGATGACTCCGTAGATACAGATATGTACGAAGATATTCTTAACCTGTTTTTAATTGCTGACGGTATAAAAAAATTCAACAACCTATCCCAGGCAAAAGTAAGGGGATGGATGAAGAGATGGCCCTCAGGCCTTGACGCAGAGGTTCGAGAAAAAAGGGATTTAGCAAAAGAACGCCTTATTAAATTACTTGTCAAAAAGATTGAAAAAAGGGGTACTCTTAATTCACGATACACATTTGCCGAGGGATTATCTGCCCGGGAAAAAATTGAAAAAGTGGAGGAGTGGTGGAATGATTTCAGATTTCACCTCTCAATGGCTGCCAGGACTCCCGGTGAGCTTAATCAATTCCTGGAAGATTCACTTCCGGTGAGGGTTATGAAAACCCTTAACAAAGCGAAACACAAAGGAATCCCATTCTTTGTAACCCCGTACTATCTCTCATTGTTAAACACTGATGATTCAGGTTTTGATGATCACACAATTAGAAGTTACATCCTTTATTCCGAGGCACTCGTAGAAACCTATGGCAATATCAAGGCCTGGGAGAGAGAGGATATTGTAGAGCCGGGAAAGCCAAATGCAGCCGGGTGGAACTTGCCGGAGAGTCATAGTATACACAGGAGATATCCCGAGGTTGCAATAATGATTCCGGAAACCAGAGGCAGAAGTTGTGGGGGTTTATGTGCTTCATGTCAGAGAATGTACGATTTTCAGAGAGAACGGCTAAATTTTGATTTAGATGAGCTCAAACCTAAAGAGCAATGGGAGGTTAGGTTAAAAAAACTGATGAACTACTTCAGGGAGGACTCTCAAATCAGAGATATTCTCATCACAGGAGGAGATGCCCTGATGACAAGTAATAAGAACTTAAAAAAGGTACTTGATGCTGTTTTATTGATGGCTAAAGAGAAGAGAGAAGATAACAAACACAGAGAGTTTGGTAAAAGATACGCGGAGCTTCAACGGGTTAGGCTTGGGTCAAGATTGCTTGCATATTTGCCATCCAGAATTGATGAAGATCTGATAACAATTCTTAAAGATTTCAAAGAGAAGGGCGTAAGTGCGGGAATATGCCAGTTTGTCGTCCAGACACACTTCCAGTCTCCGCTTGAAATAACCCCGGAAGCAAAAAAAGCAATAAAACTTATCCTCTCTGCAGGATGGACAATATCAAACCAGCTGGTATTCAACGCTGCTGCCTCAAGAAGGGGACATACTGCGAGATTAAGACAGGTCCTAAACTCTGTAGGAGTAATTACATATTACACATTCTCCGTTAAGGGGTTTGCAGAAAACAGAGCTGTATTCGCGCCTAACAGCAGATCCATACAAGAGGCTGTTGAAGAGAAAAACATAGGCAAACTGAACAATGAGCAAGCAAAAGAACTTAATCAAATATTCCTGTCAGGGGAGAATCTTTCAAAAAATCTGAAGGAGTTCATGAGAAAGTACGATTTGCCGTTTTTGCCTACTGACAGAAATGTTCTTAATCTTCCGGCAATAGGAAAAAGTATGACTTTCCAGATGGTTGGAATCACAAGAAAAGGTGAGAGAATACTAAAATTTGACCACGACAGGACAAGAAAGCACAGCCCGATTATTGACAAGATGGGAGATGTTTATATAACTGAGAACAGATCGATATCATCTTATTTGAGGGAGATTGAAGGTTTGGGTGAAAATAAAAAAGAGTACGAATCAATATGGAGTTACACTTCCGGTGAGACTGAACCAGTATTCTGGTTATTTAAATATCCCTCTAAAGGGATGGGGTTCACGAGCGAGATGACTAACCTTACCGTTTGATAACTCCTGAACCTATAAGTTCCTCATTTGAATACCATGCTGCAAACTGCCCCGGAGTGATTCCTCTCTGGGGTTCATCAAAAATTATGTACATGCCCTCACTCTTTCTGTAAAGTCTGGCTCTCTGAAGAGGTTGCCTGTATCTAATTCTTAACATGTAATCCCTAATCTCTCCCGGCTTCATTTCAAGATCCGGCCTTACATTGTGAATTTCATCCTGAGAAATGAATAGCCCTTTTCTGTATAAACCGGGGTGACTCTGCCCCTCTCCGGTAAATATCAGGTTCCTTTCAACATCTGTAGCAATTATAAAAAGCGGCTCGGTATGCCCGCCAATATTTAGCCCTTTTCGCTGACCTACTGTGTAGAATTGGGCTCCGTTGTGAAGGCCAATCTTTTTCCCGGATGTTTTATCATATTCATACGGAGATACGGCTCTGTCAAGATTCTCTTCAGTTATGTGATTATAACCCTTTATATTAAAATCTGCAAGTGAATTCCCATTATAAAAATTTCTGAGAACCTCAATTACATCACCCTCTTTTGAAGTGAGTTTCTGTTGCAAAAAAACAGGAAGATCAATCTTACCTACAAAACAGATACCCTGAGAATCCTTTTTATCTGCTGAGGGCAAACCGGCCTTCGCAGCCAGTTCTCTTACCTGAGGTTTAAGCAGCTCTCCAATGGGGAAGAGTGCTTTAGATAGTTGCTCCTGACTCAGCTGGCAAAGGAAGTAGCTCTGGTCTTTATTAGGATCTGCACCTGCAATGAGTCTGTGTACCGTATCTCCCTGACTGTTTATTACTGTCTCTTTCCTGCAATAATGCCCTGTAGCTACATAATCGACCCCCAGCTCAAGGGCAATTTTTAAAAAAGCCTCAAACTTTATCTCTCTGTTACACAATACGTCTGGATTTGGAGTCCTGCCTTTTGAGTATTCACTAAACATATAATCAACCACTCTTTCAGAGTATGTTGAACTCAAGTCTACAAAATGAAATGGAATATCAAGCTTTTTCGCAACCATCTCAGCAATGGTTCTGTCATCTTTCCAGGGACAATCACCGTGCAGTGTTCCTGTTGTATCGTGCCAGTTCTGCATGAACATGCCTATAACTTCGTGACCGGCCTCCTTGAGAAGAAGAGCCGCGACACTGGAGTCTACTCCGCCGGAAAGCCCTACTGCAATCTTCATGATTAATTGAAATAAAAAAAGGGGCAAGCTGAATATATCGCACCGCTACAACCACCTACCCTTGCTGCCTTCCGGCCCTGGGGGAGTTCAGTGGGAGCTGGTCGTATATGACTTACCCCGGCACAAAGATAATACAAAAAATTTAACTGTTGAAATTATCTCTCCGGTAGATTGTCAAATGTAAAAGGGAGCAGTGATGAGACACTCTCCATGACCTGTGTAACTCTCTCTCCTCCAATTATTATTTTGATAGGTTTCCCAAATCTGCTTTCTGATTCAGCCATAACCTGCCTGCAGGCACCGCAAGGATATGTAGGATCTTCACACATATTGCCATTCACACTTGCAGTGACAGCAATGGACTCTATTGATGCATCAGGGTACCTGGCATGTGCATAAAAGATAGCCACCCTTTCTGCGCATAATCCTGAGGGATAAGCTGCATTCTCCTGGTTGCTGGCTGAAATTATCTCACCATTTGACAATCTTACAGCAGCTCCTACATTAAAATTTGAATATGGTGCGTATGCCGAACCTGCCGCTTCAGCAGCTTTAGAGAGTAACTCCCTATCATTCTCTTCCAATCCCGCTCCTTTAGGGAACTCATTATATGTGATGCTGATTTTCTTCTGATTCATGGTACTTATGTTTAGAATATAACAAATTTAGTAATTTTGCAGAACTCAGACATTTCCAAGATGAATTATTTACAAAAGGGCTTTCTAACTCTAATGATTCTTACGCTGACATCAGCTGGAGCAATCGCTCAGAGAATCTCCAGAACACAGTATATCGAAACCTACAAGGAGTTAGCTATTAAGAACATGACCAATTATGGCATTCCTGCAAGCATAACACTTGCACAAGCTTGTCTTGAATCCGGTGATGGTAATTCCAGACTTGCGAAAGAAGGAAATAACCATTTTGGGATTAAGTGTCACAATTGGGAGGGTAAACGAATTTATCACGATGATGACGAAAGAAACGAATGTTTCAGAAAATATAATGCCCCCGAAGAGTCATTCCGTGACCACTCTGAGTTTTTGAGATTCCGGGACAGATACAAATTTCTGTTTGACATTGATCCACGGGATTATAAAGCTTGGGCTCATGGTCTTAAAAAGGCCGGATATGCAACAAATCCATCGTATCCTCAACTTCTGATAAAGATTATTGAGGATTTTAAATTATATGAATACGATGTACCCGG
>CAZPRX010000031.1:0-3011 GCA_964588835.1 uncultured Muribaculaceae bacterium | reverse complement strand
CACCCCCGTCTGTACTGGAAAAAGAGAAAGTATACATTATACCGGAGGGGACAACACTATATCAGATATCACTTTCCAGAAAGATTTTAGAAAAGAACGGAGTACCATATATAATTTCACAAGAGGGTGAGACATGGGAATCAATTGCATCAGAATTTAACCTCTTTAAGAGAGAGCTTCAAAGATTCAATGATGCTGACAGAGACTCTAAAGTTGAACCCGGAACTATAGTGTACATAGAACAAAAAAAGAGAAGGGCAGATGCTCTTCTTACAAATCATGTAACAGAGGTGGGCGAAACCATTCGTGAGCTATCTCAGAGGTATGCTGTCAGGGCTAAATATTTAAGAAAACTAAACAATTTAAAGGCAGGTGAAGAGCCGGCACCGGGGATTATATTAAAACTTAGATAATTGATGAAGAAACAAGTAATTTTCTCTGCAGCGGGTCTGTTAATAATTATTGCCGGAGTAATACTGTTTACTGCCTATAACGTTCTGTTCAGAAATAATATTGCAAATGAGGGGGACCTCTATATAAATGAAAGATTATCACCTGAAGAGTTTATCAGGCTGGCTGATTCATCCGGTTTTTTCAGGAACTCTGGAAACCTAAGCTTAGCCGCCAGGATTGAGAAGTTATCCTACGCTGAGCCGGGACGTTACAGGGTTGAAGCCGGGATGGGAAACAGAGACTTAGTCAGGATGGTGAAATTTGGATGGCAGACACCTGTTAATCTAACAATCTCCGGTAATATCAGAACAAAAGAGAGACTCGCAGCTATTCTCTCTAAGGGCTTGAGGGCTGACTCGATAAGTCTCTTAAAAATGCTCAAAAATGATTCTTTAGTGAAATCACTGGGCCTTGACAGCAAGAATATTATTGGAATGTTTATTCCTAATACTTACCAGTTTTTCTGGACTGTAACACCAGAAGAGATTGCAGTAAGATTTAAAAAGGAGTATGACACCTTCTGGAACGAAGAGAGGACTGAGAAGGCAGAAAATTTGGGATTATCCCCCATGGAGGTCATAACACTGGCATCTATTGTTTCTGAAGAGAGCAATAAGGTGAGTGAATATCCAGTAATTGCCGGAGTATATATTAACAGATTAAGAAAGGGCATACCTCTACAGGCTGATCCCACAGTAAAATATGCACTAGGTGACTTTACAATAAAGAGAGTTTTATTTAAGCACCTTGAGATAAACTCTCCTTACAACACATATAAAGTTAAAGGCTTGCCGCCTGGTCCTATTACCATTCCATCTTCAACTGTTGTAGAAGGAGTTCTGAATTACACCAAACACAATTATCTTTATTTCTGTGCAAAAGAGACCCTTGACGGAACTCATGCTTTTTCCGAGACACTATCTGAGCACAACAGAAAAGCCAGGGCATACCAGGCTGCACTAAACAGACTTAAGATCCGGTAACCTCTTCAATTGCCTTTTCAAAAACAGTATCACTCCCAAAATTTACAATCCTGTAATAACCTTCTGCCCCAAAAAGAGACCTGGCTGCCAGGGCTTTTATAAAAATATCTATCTCCTTTTTTGAGATCTCAAACTGCTCAGAATTATTTGGGACACCTCTTTTCTCGGCGTATACAGTCAAACCATTCAATATTTTCTCATCTTTATCAAAATCCCTGACAAAAGATTCAAAGGTTTTGTAAGTGGCTTTCCACTCCTCTCTGTTTGCATCATACATATCGTTCATGTAGTCAAGTATAATTCCTCTCCTTGCAACAAAACCATAATAATCAGAATAACCTGTTGTATCGGCAGGAATAAAAATATCAGGCATAATACCTCCACCTCCGTAAACCTCCCGGCCCTCTATTAGTGTCTTGTATTTTAGAGAGTCGGGGAAATGTATACTATCACGGCTGAAATATTCGCCTCTTGAATACCTTTCATAGAGAGCTCTGTAATACTTATTTGCAGCACCCTCTTCATATGGTGACTGGATTACCCTTCCGGATGGTGTGTGATAACGGGCAATTGTCAGCCTCATCTGAGAGCCGTCAGGCAATGGCAACATTTGCTGAACAAGACCCTTCCCAAATGAACGGCGACCTATAATTACCCCTCTGTCCCAATCTTGAACAGCACCTGCAAGAATTTCACTTGCAGAGGCAGATCCTTCATCAATAAGTACTGCCAGTTTCTCCGTTTTAAAGATTCCGTTACCGTTAGCACGCTCAACCATTTTAGGCATACTTCTTCCCTCAGTATAAACAATAGTCTGACCCTTTTCCAGGAACATATTGGTAATTTCAAATGCAGTACCCAAATATCCTCCGGAATTACCCCTTAAATCCAGAACAACTCCTCTCCATTTTTTCTCACCAAAATTTCTAACCGATGTCACAATCTCCTCTGCCGAAGTTGCCGAGAAACGACTAAGTTTAATATAGAGTACGCCTTTAACAGGCTCATAAGCAACATCAACACTGTTAATAGGAATCTTATCCCTCACAACCTCAAAAGAGATCTCTCCATCTACACCTCTTCTCTGCACACCAAGAGTCACCCTTGTTCCCTTTGCCCCTCTCAGATATTTAAAAACTCTGTCATTTGTCAGGTTTACCGATGCAATCCTCTCCTCCCCCACTGAGACTATTTTATCTCCGGCTCTTATCCCTACTCTTTCACTTGGCCCTCCGGATACAGGGTTTACAACAGTAAGTGTATCTCTGATTATCGAAAACTCAATACCCACCCCTTCAAAATTCCCTTCAAGAGGTTCATTCATTGCCTTCACTTCTGAGGCGGAAATATAAGATGAATGAGGGTCAAGCTGGCTAAGTGCCTCATTAATGGCATTTCCCACAAGCTTTTCATTATTAACAGTATCAATATAGTACTGGTTAATATAGAACAGCGCCTGACCAAATTTATTAATTTGATTTCCAAGAGCAGACACACCCTGTGCATAAGCTGCAATTGATAAAAATATTAATGATAACGTGAGTAAGTATGTTGTCGATTTATTCTTCATATAGG
>CAZPRX010000030.1:0-10611 GCA_964588835.1 uncultured Muribaculaceae bacterium | reverse complement strand
TAAGAATGTTCTGATTGGGAATGGTTGAGACTATCCCTTTTAATTCAGCTAATGCTGCATGTGCAGATGGGAGTGCTTTAAGCACTCTCTTTGTTTCCAGATCAACATTGTATGGTAACTCTAAGACAGTCCAGGATTTCATATGTATGGAAATTTAAGAAATGTATACAAATATAATCTCTTTTGTATAAAAAACGCAAAAATTTATACATAAGGTCTCTTCTGTGTATATCTCCTGTAGTCTTTAATTATATAAAATATTACTGAGGGCAGAACAACAAATATCAGAGGGTTTGCCCTGTATGCACCCTCAATGTTAAAACGAATCAGATTAATCAGTGCTGTAGTAAGTCCGCAACCCGGACACTCATGATGAAAAAATGTCTTCCAGAGACACGGAAACATTATGTTGACAGAAAACACCATCTGCAACACAATAGATGCAATAAAATAGAGAGCAATGAAACTAATTAGTTTATTAGACCTAACGTAACCTGATAAAATTCCCATCGCTATCTTTAAAGTTGCCAACGATGATCATTATAAAGTCAATTAACCACCAGATTCCGCATCCGCCAAATGTTATAAGCATCAAGATGCCAGTTCCTGTGTGGCCGTTATAGAACCTGTGAACTCCAAACACGCCAAAGAACCAGCAAAGCAGAAAGGTTATAAGCCACTGATTGCTTACTCCCTGGCTATAGCCAGAATTAGAAGATACGTACGGTTGTCTTACTCCGCACAACGGACAAATCTCAGCTTTTGCATTGATGTTCCTGCCACACTCGTGGCAATACTTTTCACTTTCAAGTTTCATAGCCTATGTAGTTTTGAGATGGATAAAGGTAAAAATAAATATGACTTATCCCTTCGTGGTTGAGTGTCGTTTTTTTACAATTCTGTTTCTGTATAATTTGCTTTATTTATGTGCTTGATAAAAAAGATGTTATTATGAAAAAATTATTTTTTGTACTCTCTGCTGTGCTTCTATTAGGGGCATGCGGAGGAAAGAGTGGTAAATCTGGAGGAGAGGAGCTATCTGTTAACGATCTTTCAAAAGCAGAAGCTAAAAGGTATCCGTTCAGGAGCGGCGTTGTGAAATCCACCTTAGAGACTATGGGGATTGAGACCTTTGTCACAACCTATATTGATGACTGGGGTGACTGGGAGGTAATCGAGACAGTAACACCCATGGAGATGATGGGGCAGAATCTAACCTCAAGAAGCGTTGAGATTATCAAGGGAGATGACCACTGGAAGTTTGACCCGGACAAGAAAACAGGAACTCACTATTCACAAAAAAGAGCAATGAGTTCTCTGGGCGTGGATGTTGAGGAAGTTACTGAGGAGTTTCTGGGGAAGATGAACATGGAGAAACTTGGCGAGGAGAATTATCTTGGATACAATTGTAAAAAGTTCAAGATTAAAAGTGACAAAGGGACCGAGATGGTCTATTTAATGTATGGAAACCTCATGATGAAAATGGATGGTGAGGCAATGGGAATTAAAACCAGCCAGAAAGTTACATCTGTTGAAGAGGGTTCTGTTCCTCCGGAAAAATTTGATCTCCCTGAGGGGATAACAATTACTGAAGAGATATAGAAGCGATACTCAAACATTTATTATTTTTACGTAATGTTTGAGGTAAAAAGATTTGTGTTGAACAAAATGGCAGAGAACTCTTATGTTATATCTGCCATTAATGGTGATGCTATAATTATTGACCCGGGGGCAAATAGCGAATCAGAGCGTAATTCATTAGCTGATTATATATCTGATAAGGGTCTTACTCCTCTTGCAATAGTACTTACCCATGGTCACTTTGATCACATTGCAGGAGCTGCGTGGGCAAGGGATTTTTACAATATCAAATCGTGGCTGCACATTGATGACAGGGAAGAGCTTCTGATTGCCTCCCATGCTGCATCGGTCTACAATGTAAATATGGATAACACTTTTACTGAGGCGGATAACTACTTTGAAGGGGAGCCGGTGCTTAGGTTTGGCTCTGTGGAGATTCATGTTTTACACACGCCGGCTCACTCAAAAGGTTCGGTTTGTCTCTATATCCCGGACGGTGACATACTGTTTGCCGGAGATACCATATACAATGGGACTATAGGATATTCTAACGATGGTTTTGCCTCTCTTATAAAAGTGATAAAGGAGAAAATACTGACTTTGCCGCAGAATACAATGGTTTATAGTGGTCACGGAATTCCGTGTAGTATTGGAGAGCTCAGACTCCCAGCCAGTGCCCGCCGCTGATCTCGATTACCCCTCCATTTATGAATGATGCCTCCGGTGTGCATAGGAAGTGAATCACATTTGCTACATCTTCAGGTGTTCCGAGTTTGCCCATTGTGTTTATTTGCTTAATATCTTCAGAGGTGTAGTTGTTTAGTTTCATTAAAGCTCCTGCTTGAATGCTGCCTGGTGCAACACAGTTTCCTCTAATACCCTTTTTCCCGTATTCTGCAGCGATAGCTTTTGTAAATGCCTCCATATAAGCTTTGCTGCCAGCATAAACCCCTTGTCCTCTGTAAACTTTTTTTGCAGACACGGATGACAACCCTACTATAATCCCTTTGCGTTTGCTGCACATATAGGGGATAATTGCCTGGCATATCTTTGTGTATGCTATTATGTTAACCTGAATTGTGGATTTAAGAGACTCCTCTTCAATCTGAGGAATAAGGCCGGAGTCTGTCTTTGCCGCTGCGTATATAAGTATATCAACCTCTTTTAATTTGTCAATAAAAATATTTAACTCATCCTCTTTTGAAAAGTCGGCAGCAACAATCTCAGCCCTCCCTTCCCATTCATGAAGACTCTCTTTGTTTTTGAAACAATGTAGCATCATAGGCATTCCCAGGCCGGACATTTTTTTTGTTATTGCAAGACCTATCTGGGAGCTTGCTCCTGTTATGACTATCTTACCCATATGATAACGGAACTTTTATTAGATTATTGTTTTGGTTCATATCTCTTTAAAACCAGAGCTGTGTTTTCTCCGCCAAAGGAGGAGTTTGTCTTTAAAAGGTATTTGATTTTCAATTTTAGTGGTTCTCCTTTAATGGCGTACAAAGGTGCATTGGGATCTCTCTCTTGATAGTTTATTGTAGGTAATACCACTTGATTTTGAAGTGAATATATTGCCCCCAGCATCTCCATGGCTCCACAGGAGCCTATCAGATGACCTATCTGCCCCTTCATGGAGTAGACAGGAATTGTGCCGGCTCTTTCTCCAAAAACTTTCATCAGAGCGTTGTATTCTGCCGGAGCGTTTTTAGGAGTGCCTGTCCCGTGAAGATGTACGCAGTCTATCATATCAGGAGTTAAAGAAGCCTCTTTTAGAGCCCTTTCCATTGCATCTGCTAGAGAGGTTCCCTCAGGGTCAGGATCTGTTACTGCGTAAGAATCCATTGATGTTGCGTAACCAATAATTTCTGCAAGGATATCCTTTGGGCGGGCAGTAGAGCTATCTTCAAGCAGCATGACTAATGCTCCCTCTCCAAGTACTGTTCCGCTCCTTTTTAGATCAAAAGGCTTACATGCATATGGTGAATTTGTATCTGCAGTCATTGCTCCGAGTTTTTGGAAACCCACATAGTTTATATGATTAACCATAGAGTCTGCCCCCCCGGTAACGGCCGCCTTCCTGTATCCTGCCTTGACCATCCGGTAGGAGGTGCCTATTGCCTGGCTTGACGCTGCACAGGCTGCCATAAAGACATTTGTCCCCCCCCTTATGTTAAATTTTTGGGCAATTGCTTTTGTCTCAGCTCCTGTTTTGAAATGAGAAGGAAGTTCTCCTCCTGCCGGAATTTTAAACTGTCCGGTTTTGAAGAAATTTTCGATATCTACGTAATCTAAGCCGCCACCTGAGTTAAGTACAACATCCTCCGGACTGAACCTGTCTGAAAAAACCGTGGCACCGGCAAGGTCTGAAATCGACTGTTCCAGAAAAAGAGATTTTCTGTCAATTTCAGGAGCTGTCCTTACAACCTCTCCGTTGAGTCTTACCTCTCCGGCTGCCCTCTGGGTAAAACCACCGGTGTCAAAATTTTCAATATCCTTTACGCACCTTGATCCGTACTCCAGATTCCTAAAGCACTCCTCCAAAGAACATCCAAGCGGGGATCTTACTCCTATACCAGTTATAACTACTCCCATTATGATAATTGATTCACAAGCATTTTATATATTACAGTTTTCCCGGAAGAAACAAATTGCCTCACTGTCACTTTCAAGCATTGAGTGATTTTTGAGTTCCTCTGCTCTAACAAGCGCAAATCCCGCCTCAGCTGTACCATTAGCGTGGAGTTTTCCGGCTCCTATAAGAATCTCTCCGTCTCCAGAGGAGAGCATTGCAGGCACTAGTAGTCCGGAGACGGACCCCATCACAGCTGCATTATCACCTTTAAGTCCATACTCAATTGATATAAAGCAGTGAGCCATATTTCTCATCATCTTAAAGTGTGAAAGAGGTGATATAACAGGAAGAGCCTTTTCAAGAAAAAGTGAAGAGTCAAATTTTACCACTCCTGAGTCAAAAACCATGCATGCCTCTTTATACAGATCCATCATCTCGGTCTCTCCTCCAGAGAAGTAAAACGGGGTGTCAGAAGAGGGTCTTGTACCATTAAGTAACTCCCCTATACTCACTATCGCTGCCATAGTCTCTCTTGTAAAGTACTTTACAAGTTTTCTTCTGGAGAAATAGTCAACAGCAGGAATCTCTTCGTCCGGAAGATACTTCTTATATATGACTCTCATCTGATGCTATGATTTTTGTGTTTTTAAGTACATTTTCAAGTGCCTCAGCGGATATCTTCATTAATTTCTCATCTAATATGTCCGCAAACCCAAACAGCAACTCCCCTTCTGCATAGACTTTTTCATTACATTTTGCTGTTACTGTTGCAACAGCATACTCATCAGGATAAAAAAGCTTTACACTACAATGGTAATCAAGTTTGTCACCCGGGTGAGCAAACCTGCGAAACTTCATCTTGTTTACTAGAGTAAGGACAGGTCGTTTATGGGTGTGTCCCATTGTTATTAATGAGTATTCAAACAATACTCCGGATAACTGAGCAAGCCCCTCCATTATGAGAGAGCCCGGCATAATGGGATACCCCGGGAAATGGTCGTTAAATATCTCATCGGTCATAGAGATACACTTAACACCTTTTGCCCATGATGCTGTCTTTAGCTCTTCAATTCTATCTACGAGTATAAACCTCATATTCTTTGTAGCTTATTTTTCACTTTTCCTGTCAATTATTACCGCAAAATCTTGCACCGTAAATGTTTCAAAGAGCTCTTTAACAGTGAAGCCCTCCTTGAAGCGATCTGTCTTAAAATCTCTGTTGAGTTTCTCCGCAATTTCTGCAGTTATTTTGCCATCTTCCAGATTATTGCCGTCAGATGAGTACTCGGTCATGGCAATCTCTTGAATCTTAATCTTAACTCCCATCTCTGTCTCGATTAGATAAAGAATCTCTACAAAATCGATACTCTCTGCTCCCAAATCTCTGACCAATGCGCTTTCTGGCTTAATTTCATCAATCGTAGTAATTCCCAGAACCGGCATAAGAAGCTCTCTAAGTTTTTCAACAGTGTCCATAATGATAGTCTTATATTTATGTTTAGTCTATTTACTATTTTGGCTTAATGCATATCCCACAGGAATAAGCGCTCCTGCCTCTCTCCCGGGCGGAATATTTAATAGTTGAGCAATCTTCCTTTCAGCAATGAGTGGTCCTGTCATGTAGCAGGCTCCAAGCCCCAGACTTTCAGCTGCAAGTAAAATCATCATCGATACACAAGATATCGATTTAACAGAGTTATCCCTCTCCCATAGAAGAATTGGCTCAGTTATACTCTCCTTTAACAGGGTTTTCATAACCGGGCTGACTCTGAAATAGGGAACAAACAATACTGGGGCATTCTTAAAAAACAGAAAGTTCCTTGAGTATTTTATGAACATCTCTCTGCTCTCATCCTCCATGTTAAGTGATACTCTCTCAACCTCATTCTCAATTGCAGCAGAAAGTGACTCAATAATACTCCTCTCCCGTACAGTAATTATCCCCCAATTTTTACTTCCCCCGGCGTAAGGAGAAAGAGATGCTGTGGATAAAATTTTTTCAATACTCTCTTCCGGAATAGCCTCAGTTTTGAAGTTTCTGCAACTTTTTCTAGTCTCGCAGATGACCTTGAAATGCTCGAAAGTACTCTCCATAAAACGGGAAATTTGAACAAATACTAAGTTATTGTTTTCTAAGGGTATTTTCAGATGTATTTATCAACAAATGGTAAAAATGATAATTTGTACAATTTGGTGACTTATAATTTTTAGTGTAGGTTCAGAATGGAGTAAATTTAACATTATTAAATATAATTTCTAAATTCAGATGCTGTGGTACAAAAAATTAGTTCACTGTTTATTTTAATCTCTTTCATTTTTTTAGGTTGCGAAAACAACGATGAGATTAGGTTTTTTGGAAATTTTGAAGCCGATGAATTCATTGTTCCATCATCCGGGGCGGGAAAACTTATTCAACTCAAGGTAGCCGAGGGGGAGTACTGCAAAAAGGGAGATACTCTGGCTATTATTGATACAACTATTCTCTCGCTAGAAAGGTCAAAGATGAGGACAAGCCTTAAAGCACTACAGGAGATGGGGATGTTCTCCCAGATGGAGCCTCTCAGGATTGAGCTTATGATTATTCAAGAGAAAATCAGGATGTCCTATATAATTTCTCCAATGAACTCAAAGATTCTTAAGATAAACTTCAGGGAGGGGGAGTATCTTTTTGAGGGAAGCCCATTGATGTCAATAGTAGATGATAGCCATATTTTCTTTGTTGCATGGGTACCGGGTAGCCATCTTTCTGAAATTTCTGCGGGAGATTCTGTTATGATTTTGAGCGATTTACCAAAGGGTAAAATGGATGAGCACAAAGCTAGAGTTAAATCTGTCTCTGAAAGACCTCAATTTGTCCCTTCTATGGTGCAGACAAAGGAAAATAGAACGGAACAACATTATTGTGTCAAGGTAGAGATGATAAACGATGGTAGTCTTAAGGGAGGGATGCCGGGTGAGCTTATTCCCAAATCCAGATAAATTATATTACACACATGATTGAGATTTCCCATTTAACTAAAAGGTACGGGAGACAGGTGGCGTTGAGTGGAATATCTCTGCACTTGGCCAAGGGCTCAATAACCGGAATTACAGGAGCAAATGGTGCCGGAAAGTCTACACTTTTTGATATTCTTGCAACTCTTGACGGGAATTATGAGGGGAATGTTTTTATTGCTGGTTGTTCACTTAAGAAATCCAAATCATTGTTAAGAAAACGGATTGGCTATGTTCCGGGGAGCTTCTCTCTTTATCCTGAACTTACAGTTAAGGAGAATATCTCTTTCTTTTCAAAAATGTATGATACCAAGAGTGCTTCGTACCATGATTCTCCATTCTGGGAATCTTTAAAAGATTTTGAAAACAAACAGGCCGATACACTTTCCGGTGGGATGAAACAGAAGTTATCTATGATTTGTGCCATGGTTCACTCTCCTGATATTTTGCTTCTTGATGAACCCACAACCGGGATAGACCAGCTCTCAAGAGGTGCAATTTGGGGGGAGCTAAAAATTTTAAAAGAGAAAGGGACCACTATTGTAGCCAGTACTCATTACTATGAGGAGTTTAACCATATGGATAACTTACTATATCTGCATGAGGGGAGACAACTGTTTTTCAAGCCTGTTGAGGAGATAAGGGGGAGCTCAGAAGGGAATGATATGTTTTATGAAGAGTATTTATCAAGATGGCTGAAACAATAATAAGAACCAAATCATTATGCAAGAATTACGGATCGTTCAGAGCCGTAAAGGATTTGTCAATAGAGGTTATGGCTGGCGAGATAGTGGCTGTAACGGGGGAAAATGGAGCTGGAAAGACAACGTTGATTAAGATGCTCAGTGGTATTTTATCACCAACATCAGGTGAGATATCAATATCCGGGTGCATTGGTTATATGAGTCAGACATCAGCACTTCTTGCTAATATGACCGCAAAAGAAAATTACTGGTTTTACGGAGTTATCAATAATTTTTCACGTAAAGAAATTGAATTCAAATTTGGAAGGGCTTCAGAGATGTTTGGGATGGATAAGTTTGCCTCGAAAAAGGTTGAGGAGCTAACGTCTGGATGGAAGCAATTGCTTTCATTCTCCATAGCAACAATGAAAGAGCCCAGGGTCCTTCTTCTTGATGAACCCACTGCCGGCGTGGATACAATAACCAGAGGAAGATTGTGGGATTGCGTGCGGGATTTGGCAAATGCGGGTACGTCTGTAGTTGTAACCTCCCACTACTCATCTGAGGCAGCTATGAGCTCCAGAAATATTCAAATTCACAGACCTGAACAATGATAAGAAGAGTGTTATATATTGCTCATAAGGAGTTTATCTCAATTATAAGGGATAAATTAAGTATGACAATACTGGTAGTGCTCCCTATTGTAATTGTGGGGATTTTAGGAAATGTTCTCCGGTTTGAGTTAATTGATGTGAAGTTTGCAGTTATTGACAAGAGCGAATCTAACCTCTTTCTGCCTCTTTTTAACAAAATGGACCAAAGCAGAGAGTTTGCTTTTGCAGGTAATTTAAATCACGAGAAAGAGATTGAAAAGTCATTTATAAACGATAGGGTTGAGTTTGTAGTATTTATTCCTGATAATTATGAAAAGGGAGGAGAAATCAATGTTTTTATAAACAGCTCATTTCTGATTATGTCCGAGGCTATAATGCAGAGATTATACGCCCTTTTTGCAGATGAGTATCCGTTTGAAGTTTCATATAAGTATAATCAAGAGTTGAGGAGCGAAATGGAGCCTCTTCCCGGCCTGGTAATGATTGCATTTGTAATAGTTGCGTCAATTATGCTGAGTATGAGTGTAAACAGGGAGCGGGAACGAGGTACAGCGCGATTGCTTATCCTTACTCCAGCCAGAATGAGAGAGATTATTATGGGTAAGTCGATACCTTATCTTGCGGTCTCTCTTATCCACGGACTCTCTGTCTATCTGCTCTCTCTGTTTATGTTCGGGATAGAGATTAATCATGGGATAGTCAACTTTTTCTTGCTTACACTTCTCTTTTCACTGGCTACAATGATGACCGGATTGTTTATTGCCTCTATTGTTAAGAATGAACTGGAACTTCTCATAGGTTGCTGGATTTTTGTATTTATACCTAATGTCTTCTTCTCTGGTTTCATCTTCCCTCTGCAATCGATGGAGAGAGTGGTTATACCTGTAGCATCTCTTATGCCCGGGGCTCTCTTTATTGAGGCGTACAAAGGGATTGTTTTCAGGCTATCTTCACTTGAAGTGAATGGGAGATTCTTAATGTTGCTTGCAGCTCAGGCTTTAATATTCTATTTGGTATCCCTGTATATGTTTAAAAGAAATTTCTTTAGAAAATGAGGTTACTTGGAGCTACCATATTCAAAGAGTTTTTACAATTGACGAGAAACAGGATTATGCTCTTTCTTGTTTTGGTCTCTCCTTTGGTTATCCTGGGGGTAATACCTCTCTCTTTTGAGGGTGATTACAGAATTAGAGCCGGTGTTTGTGCAGTATCTTCAGATTCTGAATCGGCAGTGATTATCGATAAAATGGCCGCCAGCGCTATGTTTGAGAAAATACTCTTTTTTGAAACTGTTGGCAGTGCAGAAAAGGAGATGGAGAGAGGTGAGCTGGATATGATTCTTGTGTTATCCTCAGGTGGAAACAATCTGATACTGGATGGAACTTATCCAAGGAGAGCTATGAACTCAGTGTTTGCAACTGCGGTTGAGGGGTTCAGCAACAGCGAAATAAATATTGTGTTCCAGACAATTTTTAACGAAGGAAAAAGATACAAAGACTTTTATCTTGTATCCCTGATAATACTTGTGATAACCATTTTAGCGACAGCACTCATAACTCTGAATATTGTAAATGAAAGAGAGTGCGGTGTGGAGGAGCAGTTTAAGGCGACATTATTAAACAGAAGGGTATACATTTTAGGGAAGGCCATGTTCTACACAGCCCTATGTCTGGTTGAGTTTATTCTTTGCTATCTGTTTTGTTTTTTTGTATATGACCTGGAGGTTCAGGGGACTATCTTTGCTTTGTTTGTAGTGTCGCTTCTGTTCCTTTTTCCTCTCTTGGGCATGGGGTTACTTATTTCTTCATTTTCAAACACTCAGCTGAGAGCTGTCTATATTCTCACAATCTCTCTTGTACTTCTTATTATGATGAGTACAATGTTTACTCATCTGAGTTCAATGCCTTCCTGGGCTGCCGCAACAAGGTTTATTAATCCGGTTTGGTATGGAGTTGAAAGTTCCAGACAGGTTGTCCTTATGGGGGCCTCTTTGTATGATGTTAGATATTTGCTTCTTGGCATGATATTGACCGGATTTCTTTTTACATTTGGAAATACTCTGCGCAAATGAAAATTAAACAGTTCGTCAGTTTTGTTGTTGCTCCCGTTCTGGCTCTCTTGCTTATCTTATTTGGAGATCTGGACCCGGAAAACCCAAGGGTGA
>CAZPRX010000029.1:0-10925 GCA_964588835.1 uncultured Muribaculaceae bacterium | reverse complement strand
AATTGTGACCGGGTGTGTTCATGGCAACTATGCCTTTTGATGTGCATGCTGCAAGGTCAAGATTGTCATACCCGGCACCTGCTCTTACAACAATTTTCAGATTCTTTGCAGCCTCTACCACCTCTGCTGTAACCTTGTCTGAACGAACAATCATTGCGTCAGCGTCTGCAGCAGCAGCAAGAAGTTCCTGAGGTGTTGTGTATTTCTCCAGAAGAGCAAGTGTATGCCCTGCCCCCTCTACTATTTTTCTTATACCGTCCACCGCAGCTTTTGCGAATGGCTTATCAGTAGCTACAAGTACTTTCATCACTTTTAATTTTAATTGATAAATTAAGCATTAAGTTTCTCAAACTCCTGCATGCACTCTACAAGAGCCTTGATGCTCTCAACTGGACACGCATTGTAAGTAGAAGCACGGAAGCCGCCCACTGAACGGTGTCCCTTAATACCTACCATACCTCTCTCTTTTGCAAATGACATGAATGCCTCTTCCTTCTCTTTGTACTCATCAGCCATAACAAAGCAAATGTTCATCAGTGACCTGTCTTCAACAGCTGCGGTACCCACAAACATCTTATTTCTGTCAATCTCATTATAAAGAAGAGCCGCTTTATCTTCGTTATGTTTTTTCATAGCCTTAAGACCGCCATTTGCCTTTACCCATTTTAGAGTCTCGTTCATAACGAATATTGAGAATACCGGAGGAGTATTAAACATTGAGGCCTCCTTAATGTGAGTTCTGTAATCCAGCATTGTAGGCAGATATCTGCTTACTTTACCAAGAATATCTTCTCTTACAATTACGAATGTAACACCTGCAGGTCCTACATTTTTCTGCGCACCACCATAGATGAGTGCGTATTTGCTTACGTCAACCGGACGGCTCATTATGTCTGAAGACATATCAGCAACAAGATTAACCGGGCATTTCATATCCTCCTTAATCTCTGTTCCGTAAATTGTATTGTTTGTAGTAATGTGGAAATAATCGAGGTCAGCAGGAATTTCATATCCCTTAGGGATGTAGCTGAAATTTTTATCTTTTGAAGATGCTATTGAAATAGCATTTCCCATTCCTTTTGCCTCAGCTAGGGCTTTCTTTGCCCAAACACCTGTCTCAAGGTATCCTGCCTTGTTTTCAAGAAGGTTCATTGCAACATACAGGAATTGCATACTCGCACCACCACCAAGGAATAGAACATGATACCCTTCAGGTATATCAAGTAACTCTTTCCAAAGTGAACGGCACTCTTCCATTACAGCTTCCCACTCTTTTGATCTGTGAGACATCTCAATTACTGACATTCCTGTCCCTTTGAAGTCTGTAAGAGCGTCAATTGCAGCCTGAACTGCCGGCCTTGGCAGAACACATGGTCCTGCGTTGAAATTATGAGCAACTTTCATGATAAAATATTTTTAATAATTATGGTATTCTTGCTTCAAAGGTAACTCAAAAAATACGAATCCCAAATAATAATAGGCCAAAAATGGCCTAATTGTTAGGTTCGAATCAGTAGTTGCTAATAATCTTTAAGTTTTTCTCATCAGTTACCTTTTCGCAATATCTGCACAACAATTTTAGTTCAGGAGACGAAGAGAGTGTCACAAAAGAGGTTTCAACATCCTGGTGATTGGTTATGCAGGCAGGGTTCATACATTTCGCGATACTCTTAATTTCTGATGGTACCGATAATACCCTTTTTTCTACAACTTCAAAATTGTGAATAATATTAATCTTAGCCTGAGGAGCAATTAGGGCGATCCTGTTTATGTCGCTATCTTCAAAGTACTTATCAGTAATTTTAATTATAGCCTTCTTCCCGAGAAGTTTGCTATCTAGATTAGTTCCAAATGTTATTTGGTTAGATATTTTGCTTAAGCCAAGAATGTCAATAACTTTAAACAATTGATTTGCTGGAATATGATCAAGTACAGTCCCATCCTTGATTGCACTTACCTTAAGATGTTTTTCCATAGGTGCCTAAGTTGATTTTTGTTAAATTTCTGTTCTTCCTAGCAACATTGTTATGATTGCCATTCTGGTATATACACCGTTTCCGGCCTGGTCAAAATAGTATGCGTGGTCACTGCTGTCCACGTCTTGGTGAATTTCGTTGATTCGGGGAAGTGGGTGAAGTATTTTCATATTTGGCTTGGCCGATTCAACCATATGCCTTCTTAAACTATATATATTTTTGACTCTTTCGTATTCAATTGCATCAGTAAACCTCTCTCTCTGAACTCTTGTCATATAAACTATGTCCATATCTTCAATCCCCTCCTCAAGATTTTCACTCTCTTCAAAAGGAATCCCCTTAGCCCGTAGTTGCTCCTTGTACTCTTCAGGCATTTTGAGCTCTGGCGGAGCCGTAAATCTAAACTGAGGCTTGAAATGGCTCATTGCCTGCAGCAGAGAGTGGACAGTCCTTCCATACTTAAGATCACCCACCAGATTAATTTTCAGATTATCCAGTCTTCCCTGAGTCTTCAATATAGAGTAAAGGTCAAGTAGAGTCTGTGATGGATGTTGATTTGCACCATCTCCTGCATTTATCACCGGAACAGAAGATACCTCAGATGCATATCTGGCACTCCCTTCCAGCGGATGTCTTATAATTATAAGATCTGCGTAGTTTGATACCATTTTAATAGTATCCTTAAGAGTTTCCCCTTTTGTAACGCTTGTATTGCCGGCATCAGAAAACCCGATGACTCTTGCTCCAAGTCTGTTTGCAGCAGTTTCAAAGCTAAGTCTTGTTCTGGTTGATGGTTCAAAAAAAAGGCTCGCAACAACTTTGTCACTAAAGATGGCATCAGATTTTCTCTCTTCGAAGTTTGATGCAAGAGACAAAACATTTAAAATCTCCTCTTTTGAGAAGTCATAAATGGAGATAAGGTGTTTAGACATATTTTTATTCAATCTTATTTGAAATTGTTTCAAGTTCGTTGCAGAATCTTTCGTGGTCTCTCATCCTGATCTTTAAAGTGATGCTGCATATGTTATCGAAATGCTGACTAATTATTTCAGCTGAGTAATCCTTTATTAATTTCATTACACCATTCATCTGAATATAGTCATATGTAAATGTAACCATCTTTCCTGCAATTTTTTCTACAACCTCTGCATTTTCAATTGCATCTGAAGCGGCACTTCTGTAGGCTCTTATCAGTCCGGGAACCCCAAGCTTTGTGCCACCGAAATATCTTACCACAATTATAAGCAGGTCGCTTAACTGATATGAGAGCAACTGGCCAAGTATCGGTTTGCCTGCTGAAGAAGAGGGTTCTCCATCGTCGTTAGCACGCCAGTTCTCACCATCCGGTCCCAGCCTGTAGGCATAGCAGTGATGTCTGGCATCATGATACTCTTTATTAATTTCTGCGATTATCTCCTTAATCTCCTCTTCATTTGACACCGGATATGCAAATGAAATGAATTTGCTGCCAAGCTCTTTGTAGATGCCTGTGGTGGGCTTTGCTATTGATTTATATGAATCCGAGGAGTTTATATCGTCCATTGAGTCAAGGGAACCGTTTCGTAAAATTAGCCCCTTTTTACTAATTTTGCAAAATGTATGTTGATGTTTTCATAAAGGATTTTTCTGAACTTGGCAGACGGATGAGAATTTCATTAAACAAAGAAACTCTCACTCCCTCTTTGAGCAGTGTCATGAACTCCTCTTATGATGAGAACTCATTTTTTACTAATCAGATGCAATTATATGCACTAAGTTCCCTGGCTAACAATATGCTGAAGAGTGAAGCCTTGAGTTCATGGTTAATTAATTACAAAGAAAACATCAGGGAGAGAGATGAATATATTGGAATAATTGCTGCAAGTAATATTCCCGCAGTAGGGTTTCATGATGTGATATCAGTTCTGGCTGCCGGATACAAATGTGAAGTCAAGCTCTCAAGAAAAGACAGGCACCTTATTCCGTGGATGATCGCTAAGCTTGCTGAGATTAACTTTTTATGGACAGATAGGGTAGTGTTTGTTGCCACACTATCTCAGAACATTAAGATGGTGATTGCTGCAGGTTCTGATAGTACAATGTCAATTATCGGCAATGAATTCAGCCATATTCCCAGATTGCTCAGAGGCAGCAGATCTTCAGTAGCAGTAATTAACGGAAATGAAAGTAAAGAGGAGTTAGATAATCTTTGTCAGGATGTTTTTCTTTACTATGGTATGGGATGCAGGAGTATCAGCAGAGTATTTGTACCAAAAGGGTATGATTTTTCTAATTTTCTAGAGTCTTCAGAAGGCTATAGTGAGTTGGCAGATAATTCAGATTACTCCTCTTCATACAGATATCAAAAGGCACTGATGATAATGTCTGGTAAAAAGTTTATAGATGGAGGTTTTTTTCTGATTGAGGAGGCCGATTTATTTCCACCACCTCTGGCGGTGATTGGAATGAGCTTTTATTCAGATATAGATGAAGTTGAGAGAGCAGTAAAAACTGATAAAGAAAAAATTCAGATTGTTGAGTGGGCTGGGAAGGAGGAATTTCTCTCTTTTGGCGAGTCTCAAAACCCGGGACCTGATGATTATGCTGACGGCCTTGATACTGTCAGGTTCCTTTTGACAAATGGTGAAAAATAATTCTTTATCTTTGCAAAAAGTTTTGGATTGATGATTTACAGACTTAAGGCAACTATAGACGGCAATAAGATATTCATGAGGGAGTACGAAGTTAAGGGAGTCTCCTCTCTATACTCTCTACATTTGTACCTTCAAAGTGATTTGGGTTTCGCGCCTGATCAGATGGTGCTTTTCAGAGGGCTTTCTAAGACAAATAAAGTTAAAACAGAATACGGACTCTTTGATATGGGAGATGGTACAATGGATAAGGTCTCTGTTGAATCTGCTTTTGCTTCAGGCATTGAGTATCTTGTATATGTCTATAACCCATTCAAAGATAGAGGCATGAGGTTGGAATTACTTGGTACTGAAGAGCCCCTTTCCAGAAGGTCATATCCAAGACTTGTTGCTGAAAAGGGCAGAAATCCTGACCAGTTTTCAGATGATTACGATGATTTTGAATCGGTTTTACCCCATCCTGAGCAAGAAGAGAGCTACAGCCCAGAAGAACTCCCTGAGGGTGAGGAGTAATCTTTAAAACACATGCTAAAAAAACTCATATTGGTGCTAGGGCCTACTGCTTCCGGCAAGACCGATTATTCAATATCGCTTGCGGAACGTTATGGTTCTCCTGTTATCTCTTGCGATTCAAGGCAAATTTATAAAGAAATGAGGATAGGAACAGCTCCACCTACATCAGAGCAACTGGAAAGAGTCAGACACTATTTTATTTTTTCGCATTCCATTCATTCACCATATACTGCAGGAAGGTATGAGGTAGAGGCTATTGCGCTTATGGAGGAGCTTTTTAAAGAGCATGACACGCTGATTGCAGTTGGAGGATCAGGTTTATATGCACAAGCTCTCTGCTATGGCCTTGATGATTTTCCCCCTGCAGATCTTCAACTCAGGAAATCTCTTACTGAACGAATGGATAAAGAGGGGGTTGATTCTCTCAGGGAGCAGCTAAAATCTCTTGACAGAGAGAGCTATGAGTCTCTTGAAATTGAGAACTCAAGAAGAGTGTTAAGAGCTCTTGAAGTTACAATTCAGACAGGAAGAAAATTCTCCTCTTTTAAAACAGGTTCGCAAAGGGAAAGGCCTTTTAAAATTGAAAAGAGATTGATTACAAGATCAAGAGAGGAGTTATACAACAGAATTAACAGCAGAGTAGATAAAATGATGGAGAGAGGTCTGCTGGATGAGGCAAAATCTCTATATAGATTCAGGGAGCTACCTGCACTTAAGACAGTCGGTTATTCAGAACTCTTCAGTTACCTAAACGGAGAGATATCTCTTGATGATGCAATAAACTTAATTAAGAGGAACACAAGGAGGTACGCAAAGCGCCAGATTACATGGTGGAACAGATATGATGACCTTGTCCCTGTACAAATAAAAGAGACCGACTAAATATTAGCCGGTCTCTTTTTTAAATAATCCAATTCCTAGAATGGAAGATCGTCCTCACCTGCCTCTGATGGGAAATCAGGCATTGCCGGAGGAGGAGTAAAACCATCCTGCTGAGGTTGCTGAGACTCCATTCTTTCAATTTTCCAGGCTCTAACATCTGTATACCAGCGATTATTAAACTCTCTGGATTCAATGTTGACAGAGATCTTTAGAACATCTCCTTCATTGTATCTGCCTAGCTCCTCTACTTTGTCGGCGCCCCAAACATTCATACAAACTTTCCTTGGGTATTGCTCCTGAGTCTCTACTATGAACTCCTGCTTGCTCCAGTTGCCACGAGCACTAACGCCGTTCTGGATTCCAAGCTTAGAGTGTATCTTACCGATTATTTCAAGTGCCATACTTACTTAGTCTTAGGATCCGCCTGAACTTGGGCTTTGCTAACCGTAACCAGGTCAACATCAAATATTAGAGTAGAGTTAGGTGTGATTGATGGTCCAGCTTGCTGTGCTCCGTATGCTAGTTCAGAAGGGATGTATAGTCTGATTTTACCACCTTCTCCAATAAGCTGAATCCCTTCGCTCCATCCTGGGATAACTCCGTTAACCGGAAATCTTACTGGTTCAGGATTGCCCATTGATGAATCAAATTCAGTTCCGTCAATCAGAGTGCCTCTGTAATAAACAGAAACAGTATCTTCAGCCATAGGCTTGACATCAGAGCCCGCTACAATTATCTTGTACTGCAGACCGCTGGCTGTAACCTGAACACTGTCATTCTGTTTGTTTTTCTCAAGGAACTCAACGCCCTTAGCCTTGTTTGCCTCTCCTATCATCTCCTGCTTGATAGTCATGTACCTTTGGATAACTACATTAGCAGTCATGTCGTCTATCTTCAGTTCGCTTCCGGATATTACATCCTTCATAGCCTTGTTGATCTCAGCAAAGTTAAGGTCACTGAAATTAGCATTTTTCAACATTGTTCCAAAAGATACTCCCACTGCATAACTTGCTGAGTCTGTAAGTTCTTTTGATACTTTTAGTGCATCTGCGCTTTTCTTTTCTCCGCAGGAAGAGATCAGAACTGCAGAGATAGCTACAATTGCGATCGATTTTAATGTTTTCATTTAAATATTATTAATTGGTTTATAATTCTTAGTTGATAAGTATATGGCAGCAAGTCCCAGGACTGCCGCTACAAAAGATGTGAACAAGATTACTGCCTTTCCCATATCTATCATTGTCTGATCAGTAAATGCAAGGTTATCAATAAAGATTGACATTGTAAATCCTATTCCTGCAATTATTCCGGCAGATGCTACCTGCAGCCAGTTAATGTCCCCAGGCAAATCAGCTATTTTAAATTTCACAGCAAGCCAGCTGGCCAGAAAAATGCCAATTGGCTTTCCGGCAAGTAGGCCAAAAAACACTCCCGGAATAATTGGAGCTAAAGGAGGAGTGAAAAGTGACATGTCAATTTTAACCCCTGCATTTGCAAGAGCAAATACGGGCATTATCATGAATGTAACCCATGGATGAAGACCATGTTCAAACTTAATCATCAAAGGGTTAACTTGCTTAAGCTTGTGATGCATGTTATGAATTGCCTCCTGTTGAGCAGGATTTGCAAGTACTTCTATTCTGTTACTGCTCTCAGCCATGAATTTATTGAGGAAGTGTCTCATTCCCACAAGAAACTTAACCTCGTTGATGGTAGTTTTGCCCGGTATAGTCATCGCTACTAACACTCCAGCAATTGTTGCATGAATCCCCGATTGGAGGAAAAGCAACCACACAATTATTCCCGGAATTACATACAGAGCTGGTTTTCTGATTTTCATGTAATTGAAAAGTACCATCAATGCCAGTACTCCGGCAGCAGAAAGGAGAAGAATAAAGTTAATCTCACTTGTAGGATAAAAAACGGCCAGAACAATTATTGCCCCTAAGTCATCCACGATTGCAAGTGCTGTAAGGAAGATTTTCAGCGATAATGGAACTCTCTTACCTAGAAGAGATAGTATACCAAGAGCAAAAGCGATATCAGTAGCCATGGGAATTCCCCAACCATTTGCACTTAATTCTCCGGCATTAAACATAAAATAAATTGAAGCTGGCACAACCATTCCACCCACAGCGGCAAAAATAGGAAGGGCAGCCTGTCTTACAGATGATAGCTCTCCTACCAGTATTTCCCTCTTAATTTCCAGCCCTACAACAAAAAAGAAGATTGCCATTAATCCATCGTTAATCCAATGAAGTAAAGACATCTTAAACTCAAGATTTCCAAGTTTGAACCCGAAATAGAGATTCAGATAATCATGGAAGTGAGACCAAGATGGAACATTGGCAATTGTGATAGCCAGAATTGCACAAATCATCAGTACTATTCCCCCTGAAGATTGATTTTTAAAGAAAGAAAGAAAAACGTTCCTAAGCTCTCTGCCTCTGTTGAACCTAAATAATTTGTAAACGAAATTCATCTATCTGGAACTGTTGTTTTTGTTTAGTTTAACATATTGAGAAATTTTGTAAAGCATCCTCGCTCCTACATTTGCATCCCATTCGTCAATTGTGCCCGGAGATACTTCGCAAAGGTCAAAACCAATGATTTTCTTGTTTGATAAAGCCAGCATATTTAGTAGATAGTCTATCTCTCTGAAACTTAATCCGCCAGGAACAGGAGTTCCGGTGTTGGGGCAGAGATCAGGGGAGAGACCGTCAATGTCAAAACTGATGTAAACATTTTGCGGTAGAGTGGCAATAATATCTTCACATTGACGCTTCCATGTTTTACCTTCAAACAGGTTTCCTCTAACCTCAATATCAGTGAAACATCTTATACGCGGATCAGTATTGATTATTTCAGCCTCATCTTCGCAAAAATCTCTAACTCCCACCTGGGTGAGCTGAGAAATCTGGTTAATTTCATTCAGTGCGTTGTACATTATTGAAGCATGCGAATATGTAAAGCCCTCATATGCCTTTCTTAAATCTGCGTGTGCATCAATATGCAGTATTCCAAACTCTTCGCACAGCTCTGATACTGCTTTCATATTCCCAAAAGGAACGCTGTGGTCTCCACCTACAACTCCGGTAATCTTACCTTGATTAATAAGATCTTTGCATGAAGAGTAGACTTTATGGTTGAGAGCTGAACTTGCTGTGTTGATTATAGAAATCTCCTTTTCAAGTGCACTTATCTCTTTACCCTGCTCAAGCCCCTCAATTACACTTTCAGCTATTTTGCGGAATTTTTTATTATCCTTAAGGATTTTATTATCAACGGGTAGTGTGCCTATCTTTGTTATCCATGCATCTTTAACGTTCACGTCATATAAATCCACTTGAACAGATGCCTCAATTACAGCTTTAGGCCCTTTATGAGTTCCTGCCCTGTAAGATGTTGTTACATCCCAAGGGACAGATATCAAGGCAATTTCAGACTCCTCTAGGCTGTATGGAAGTGCAAAGTAGTTACCATTTGCCATTCCCGGGTCATTAGGGTTGAAAATTGTCATTTTAGTGCTCTATTTCAGTTATATGGTTATTCCTTTTAATTGAACAGTAACGATCACTTTCGTAAAAAATTTTGTGATAATGAAACTATTAGATAACTTAGGGCAACAAAGGTAACTTTTTTTAGCGAAATTTTGAATTTTTCGGACACACAATAAATATGCAAACCAGTTCTGAGTTTTTGCACAATCAGCTCAAGCAGTTTTTTGGCTTTGATAGCTTCAAGGGTGAGCAAGAGGAGGTAATAAGGCATCTCATGAATGGGAATGATGCTTTTGTACTGATGCCTACAGGGGGTGGAAAGTCTCTGTGTTATCAGTTACCGGCACTTTTATTACCCGGAGTGGCAATAATTATATCACCTCTGATTGCCCTAATGAAAAACCAGGTAGATGCTATCAGGGGTTTTGTTATTGAGCGGGAGGGAATAGCTCATTTTTTAAATTCGTCCCTTAATAAGGCACAGATTCAGGAGGTTAAGGAGGATCTGCTGTCGGGACAGACAAAGTTGTTATATGTAGCTCCTGAGTCTTTGACAAAAGAGGAGAATATTGCATTTCTCAAGCAGTTGAAGATATCTTTCTACGCAGTTGATGAGGCGCATTGTATTTCTGAATGGGGGCATGATTTTCGTCCTGAATACAGGAGAATCAATCCCATTTCTCAGGAAATAGGAAAGGCTCCCATAATTGCTCTTACAGCAACAGCCACTCCTAAAGTTCAGAACGATATTCAGAGAAATCTCGGAATGCTTGATGCAAGGGTATTTAAAACATCTTTCAATAGAAAAAACCTTTACTATGAAATTCGTTCAAAGGTTAATACTGAGAGAGAAATTATTAAATTCATAAAGGCTAACTCGGGCAAGTCCGGGATAATTTATTGTTTAAGCAGAAAGAAGGTTGAAGACGTAGCCCAGCTGCTAAGTGTGAATGGGATAAAGGCTTTACCATACCATGCCGGTCTAGAAGCTGCCAGGAGAGCTTCAAATCAGGATAAATTCCTGATGGAGGAGGCAGATGTTATAGTTGCCACAATAGCTTTTGGAATGGGAATTGATAAGCCGGATGTAAGGTTTGTTATTCACTATGATATTCCAAAAAGTCTTGAAAGCTATTATCAGGAGACCGGCCGATCAGGCAGGGATGGTGGTGAAGGCAAGTGTATAGCTTTTTATTCATATAAAGACATACAGAAGCTTGAGAAATTTATGCAGGGAAAGCCAATCTCCGAGCAAGAGATAGGCAGGCAGTTGCTTATGGAGACAGCAGCATATGCAGAGTCCAGTCTGTGCAGACGGAAAATTCTTTTAAACTATTTTGGTGAAGAGTATACACAAGAAAACTGTGGTGAGTGTGATAACTGTCTTTCACCAAGGAAGATGTTTAATGGAAAAGAGGAGGTTG
>CAZPRX010000028.1:0-11099 GCA_964588835.1 uncultured Muribaculaceae bacterium | reverse complement strand
AATTGCTCCCACAGTATAGAATATACCCAGGACGCTTAGATTTGATGGTCTGGTCTTATCCGTTGAGGCATCTGAAACCAAAGCATTTGAAAGGCCATTAAGGACACCTCCGCCAAATCCTATTACAAAAATTGAAAGCCTTACAATATTTACTGACTCTGCAAATGCAAGCATCTGCATGCCCAGTACAGTAAGCAGGGTAGAGGCAATTATCAGCATTTTGTATCCGTAGCGGTCAATAATCGGCCCAAAAATAAGTGAGCCGAACATAATTCCAAAAGGGAGAAGACTGGCTACAGTAGAGGCGTTTGCAGTGGATAGGCTAAACTTCTCGGTAAGCGAGGGCAATACAGTTCCCAGAATAACAAAGGCCATCCCAAAGAATGCCATCCCTGAAAAACCGGCTGCCAGGACAGCTCCATTTGATCTACTCTTTTCCATTTTTAATTGCTATTGCGCCTGCTCCGTAGAGTCCGGCATCGTTTGGTAATTGTGTAACGCTAAATGTACATTGTTTAATTGCTATTGGCTGAGCCCATTTCAAAGCCTCGGCATATATCCTGTCAATAAACCTGGAAGCTGGCCCAAACAGGCCCCCTCCAAAAATAACCATCTGAGGATTGAACAGGCTCACAAAATTTGCTGCAGCCATTCCCCACATCTCAATTGCCTCGTCTAAAACTGAGATAGCAAGAAGATCGCCTTTGTCATATGCTTCAAAAACATCCCTTGAAGAGATTGTATCAGGGTCCAATGACAGGAGAATACCTCCATTTGCACAACCGGAAGCTATCATACTCTTTGCCTTTTTGCATGCCTGCATAGCTATTCCTGTTCCAGAAGCATGACTCTCAAAACATCCACACGCATCCCACTCAGAGGTGTAAGGAGGCTTGAGGGCCATCCACCCTGTGGCACCCACAATGTCAGAAGCTCCGTGAAGTACCCTCCCGTCAATAAGAATACCTGCTCCTATGCCTGTTCCTACAGCTATGAATATTGCATTATCACACCCCTTGGCAGCACCCAGACTAACCTCACCCAGAATATATGCTGTTCTGTCGCTCTCTATTGTGATATTTGAATTTGGAAATCTCCTCTCAAGCTCCTTTTTAAGAGGGTAGTTATCCCAATCCGGGATATTTGGACACCATACAGTTCCTGTCCTTGAATATGAAATTCCGGGAACACATACACCTATGCATTTAGGATCATCTGATTTATGTCCTCCCTTCTCCAGCACAGCTTCACAAACATTACCAATCAGCTCACCCACCTCTTCTCCACCTTTTCCCTCAAGCAGCAATGTTTCACGCAGCAAAATTGAATTATTAATGTTGAACAGGGCTCCGGATACCTTTGTGCCCCCCAGGTCTACGCCGATACAGATCATCTTAGATTATGGTTACATTTTTATATTGAGAAAGTTCTTTTAGTGTCTTTTCGTGACCTGCTCTGTCAACATAGGCAAGTGCATCTGAAATTAAATAAACCCTCCTTCCGGAGTCTGCAAGATCTCTTACAGTGGCATTTATGCAAAATTCTGTCGCAACACCGCTAACATACACCTCCGCACTCTTCACTCCCGATGTAATAGTATTGATGTAATTATCAAGAGTTCCGCTCTCCGGGCTTATGGCCTCATAACCTGAATACTGTTCAGTATCCTTATCTTCACCCTTGTAAAAGGTGTTTGAATTACCCGGTCTTGCTGAGGGATCTGCTACCTCTTTGTAGAAGCTGTCATGAATGGAGCCGCCTCTGGTACCCTGCACACAGTGTGGGGGCCAGATACCGCCAAATTCCTTAAAAGATGAATGGTTTGAAGGATGGTTATCGCAGATATATGCCACAGCCATTCCTCTGTTTTTATTAATGAAATTTACAGACTCCTTAACAGCAGTTTCTGAATTCTGACATGCCAGAGTACCATCAATAAAATCGTAAAGCAAGTCAACAACTACATGTACCGGAGCAGATTTCTCAGTCTTCATTAAAGTTCTTAATTTCGTTAATAAGTGACTCAATTAAACCATTCTTAAGGTCAAAAAGTTCGTCAGAAATATCCACTTTGTAGTAGTGTGGATTAATAAGTCTCTTCTGAGTTTCATTTAAACCCTGGAGGTTGCTAAGATAGTAATTTCTTCTCTCCTGTATAGGCTTAAATTTTACAATTGTCTCTCCGTTCTGCATTACAGGAACTTGCAATTTCTTATATGTATAACACCCCGCCCTGAAAGTTGTAATTTTTGTATCGTCATACTCATCTCTCATGATCAGGTCATCACCTTTTTCAATTTTTACGGACGTGGCATCTCCCCTGAGACAGGTAATATCCCCTTTAAAATGGCCGTTAACCATAATTCGGTAAGTTATCTGAAATCCGGGATTGATTGCCTTGCTTTTGTCCTCTGATCTCTTCAGAACTCCGGTACCATCAATCTCAACAAGCTTGTAAACATTACCAAAGCAAGGGTTGTGCTTACTTGTAGCTATTGCATCTCCCACTCCGTATGAGTCAATCTTTGCCCCCTGTCTCTCAATCTCGGCAATAATGTATTCATCCAGTGAGTTTGTAGCAAATATTCTGCATTTGCCAAGACCTGCATCATCCAGCATCTCTCTAGCCTTAATAGAGAGATAGGTAAGGTCTCCACTGTCAAGTCTTATCCCAAAGCTGGAAGGGTATTCATTATCAACACCATTTTGTCTAAAGGCCTTGATTGCATTTTTTACACCACATCTAAGAGTGTCATATGTGTCTACTAGTAATATAAGGGGCTCTCCAAAATGGCTTTTGATATATGCATTAAACGCCTCAAGTTCACCTGCAATTGTGCAGCCAAAAGCAGTGATAAAGCTGTGAGCCATCGTTCCGGTAACCGGGACTCCAAAAATGTCTGATGTCAAAATGTTTGATGAACCCGAACAACCTCCAATATAGGCAGCCTTTGCACCATATATTGCAGCCCATGGGCCGTGAGCCCTTCTTGAGCCGAATTCACTTACAGGCTTATCTGTACTCCTTGTAACCCTGGAGGCCTTTGTTGCAATAGCCATCTGGTGATTCATTATAGTTAAAAGAGGAGTCTCAAGCACCTGAGCCTCCACCAGAGGACCCTCAACAGTTATTACAGGCTGAGTGGGAAATGCAATTTCGCCCTCCTCCATTGCGTAGATATTCCCGGTAAATCTCATGTTTGACAGATACTCTCTATAAGATTCATTCTCTGCACCCGGTAAGAATTTTTCAAAAAAAGAGGCATCTTTGCCTCCCAGTCCTTTGACCATCTGCATCGCCTCCTCAATGCCACTAACCACAGCCCAGTTATTTTTATCAGGTGCACTTCTGTAGAAGAGGTTAAAAACAGCCCGTTTATTTTGAAGACCCAGGTCATGAAAGGTTTTGCCCATAGTATACTGATACTTGTCTGAGCAATATGAAGTTTCTAGAATGTGCATGATTTTCAGATTTTCATGAGTGAGAGTACAATACTCCACTCTTCAGTAAGTAATTTGTACAGATAGGGGAGCATCTCCCCTTTACTGCCCGCTTCAGGGCAGCCCCACTCGCGCGATGTCATCTCAATATGCTTGGCAATATTCCCCAATCTTTCAAAGCAGAGATTATATGCCGACCCTTTTATTGAGTGAGAAGAAAATTTGAGCAGATCAATCTGCTCCGGAGTTAAAACCGATGAGCTCTTTAAGGAATCAACAATGCTCTCTATGCTGCTCATATAGCCGGGAACCTGACATTTAACACTATCAAAAAGCATCTCAATTATCTCGGGGTCAGAATCGACCTTATCATACAACTCCTCTTTATTGAAGTGTTCCCCTCCAATGTTAATGTTTTTTTTTGCCATAACCGGTTATTTATCAAGGTTTGACGGAGAGAATTGAGCTTCGCTGAGTTGAGACTGGGCTTTAAATTTATCCGTTTTCAGTAGAGACCTTCTACCGTTTTGTTCATTTTTCATTTCCATTTCGTAATAGAAATAATTACCACCATCTACAGGTCTGTAATCTCCAATAGTTTGTGTCTTAAGGAGCTTCCCCTTAAGGTCGTAGTATTCAATTTTGTAGCAGAGAAAATTCTCTTTATCAATGTATGATATCTTCTTTGAGAATCCATTTGACTGAAGAGACTCGGAAGATGCCGGTGTTGCCTCTATAACATGACATGCTTTGCCATTTACATTTTCTGAGGATATAATCTTATAATTGAAATCTTCAATATTTGGTTTACTCATATCTGCATTAGTAAACTCAGACCCCATGAAATTCTTGCCCTTTTCATTGCTCACTACTCGTCTTGTCTTTTTAAGTGCAGGCATATAGATCCACATCTCATCTGCCCGGTCTTCGTAGTCATAAATGAGTATTGATGTTCCCTTAACATCAGCCGGGTCTGTAAATTTCATCATCATCTTTGTTATATCCCCAAACTTCCTGCTCGCCATGTTCAGGGTTCTGCTTCTTGCGCTGCCCTTTGCATCCATAATCTTGAGAGTAGTTGTCATCTCCATAGACCCCAGAGCAATGGCATCTGCAGATTTCTTGCTAATCTCCTTGGGATTCTGCGCGAAGGCAGAGATGGTTACGACCAGTATAATGAAGAGTGAACTAACTATGAATTTTATTGATTTCATGATGTTTTCCGTTTTTTAGAAATGATGGCTTAAAAATAACACAAATTGCCGGAACGAGCAACAAAGATGATACAAGACAAAAGAGCAGAGATAGAATAATCAGCAGCGCAAAAGACTTGATAATAGGGAAAGAGGAGAAGAACAATATTGAGAACCCAAGCATAACAGACAGAGCATTTATTGTAATGCCTCTTCCTGCAGTTCTTAGGGCAGTTACTGCTGCATCTTTATACTCCCTTCCGGATGAAATTTCGCTCTTCATCCTCCAAAACATGTGGATAGTAAAATCAACCCCTAAGCCTATGGATACAGATGACAAAAGCGCTGTCACTATGTCCAGCTTAATTCCAAGCCAGCCCATAAAACCAAAAGTACTAACCACCGCAAATAGAAGCGGCAATGAACCAAGCAACCCGGCAGGAATACTCTTGAAAATGATAGCGAGAATCAGGAAAATAGCGATAAAGGCAAAAATCAGAGAGTTGTACTGACCGCTTACGATTGACTCACTCATCTCCTTTTCTACCAGGGAGTATCCACCGGTAATTGTTTTTGCCGGATCTTCTCCCACTATCTCCTCAACAGATGCTATAATCCTTTCAAGATCTTTCATTCCATTTGCATTGAACTGGATTGTCATTGCAGCCCTTGTGTAGTCAAAGTCAACAAATTGTTCAAAATCAGCAGGGTCTCCGCTCATTGAGTAAAGCTCTATATATTGCGCAACTGCATCTCTTTCAGCCGGGATTGCATTATAACCCTCTTCACCCTGGTCATTAATTGCAGTGCTCATCTTTTTGATGATTTTTGCTATAGATGTTGCACTTCCGATTCCCTCCACATCAGCCAGTTCTGCCTCGTATTGCTCCATCCTTTTCAAAAGGGAGGGATCCTTAATGTCCCCTTCAAAAACTACAGTCATAAGCTTACTTCCCCCAAACTCTTTGTTCGCAATTTCAATACTTCTATTAAAAGGGTGGTTAGCAGGAAGAATATTGTTAAAATCTGATGCAACACTCATTATTGTTATACCGGAAGCTACCGCTATAAAGAAAATTACAAAACCGGCAAGAATCCTTTTAGGATGTCTTGACAGAAGACTCCCCAGACCATTCAGCATCTTTGCGATGAGGCTTTTACTCTCTCCGTTCGGATGGACATGGATGCCCCCCTTTTTGAGGAATGAGAGAACAGCCGGGATAAAAGTGAGGCTGAGTATAAGAGCAACGGCTATTCCTATTGCCGATACTACCCCCATCTGGCTTGCCGGTAAAAGGATATGCACAGTAAGGCCGAGGATTCCCACAATAGTGGTTAATCCGCATATAATTACAGGTCTTGTGAGGTATGAGAGAGCCTCCTCTACAATCTCTTCCATTGTTGTATTGGGGTCAATTGCATTTAGCTCTTGGTATCTGGCCACAAAGTGAACTCCGTAATTATTTGCAATTGCAATCATCATAATAGGAATGAGAACACCTATTATGCTCAGTTCCCATCCCATAATAGGGATAAGAGACATTGAAATTGCTATCGATATAAGTACAACACCAAAAGGGAGAATCATCCCCTTGAACTCTCTGAAAGAGAACCAGAAAAAGATGAGCATTATCAGAAGCCCAAGCGGAAGCAAAATAATTATGTCATTTGTTATCTTCTCGTTTGCCTCATCTCTGAGAAATGGCTGACCGTTAATAAGCACATCCTCTTTACCGGGGTATAGATTTACAATAGAATCAATTTGATTCATCAGCTCAGCATCCTTAACTGAAAGGTCAGAATTCAGAAGAATCATTGTGTTTTTGAAATCTTCTGAAACAAGTAATTTGTACGCAAGGTCATTCCCTTTTATACTCTCCCTCAGCAACTCACGCTCCTCAGCAGTCTGCGGGTATGATTGAACAACAGGGTCAACCATCATCATCCCATCTTCTCCTCTTATGTTCTTTGCTGTAGAGAGTGACTGAATGGGGGACAATGTCCCCAGATCAAGAAAACTTCTGGTAAGATTGTCAATTCTCTCAAGAGTCTCAGGTGCAAGGACATCATCTGTAGAGAGAATAACTACAATGGGCTCCTTTGTTCCAAAGAGTTCGCCTATTTTGTTATTATTAATCCTTGACTCAATGTCATCCGGAAGATAGCTCTCAAGATCCGGGTTTATTCTCAGAGAAAAGAGGGGGATAACTGCAGCAGCAGCCAGAATAATTGTCAGAAAAATTATAAGTGTGCGATATCTGAGTACGAATGACCTTTTTTTCATTTTAGAAAGATGCTTTAAGTTCTAGGAAAATTCCGTTCATAACAGGAGCAGAGTAATCATAGAGTGACTCTTTTTCACCAGTCATTATATGGCCTCCGACCGCCATTGAGAGGTTGTCTGCAATGGTCCAGGATACCCTGGGCCTTAACAGAAACTCTCTGGATGTAATGTTATAGTATGCTGTAAGTTCAGCTGTGATAGTGTCGTATGCAAAACTCTTTCTTGCTGTAACTGCAAATGCATGGTTGCTTCTCTTCTGCTGACCAAAAATTTTTCTGTTAAACATTCTTGTCTGGTAGTCCACCATCTGGCTCATGTAATAGAGTACCTGATCAGGGTCTGTTCCTGCAGGTTGTGGCTCATAAATGGGCTCAAAAGAAGGGGTGTACCTTCCGATGTATTGAAAAATCCCCATGACTCCGCCAAAATCTTTTTCCAATGCTGCAACATATGCCAGAGAGGGTAGTGGTATATAAAGAGAGTCGGCACCACCCTTTGTAATATTCCATGCGGCCTCACCTCTGATTATCCAGGAGCCCGCAGGTATTGCAAAGTCCGCACCTATTGTCTGTTTTTTATATGGAGTAGAGGAGTAGTTAATCATAGGCATAGGATTAGGAGCGTTTAAATTCAGCTCTATACCTTTAAGATTAAATCCGTGATATGGGTCGTAGCCTCTGAAATATGAGAAGGAGAAACCGGCACCGGGAAGTTCAAAGTTGAGCCTTCCGGCAATAGTAGCATTTGAAAATTTGAATTCAGGATTTGTCTCCTCTCCAAATCTGGCCATTCCACCCATGTCAAAAAGGTCAAAACGGTAATTAGATTGTTTATAGAATGGGATTGCGATAATATCAAGGTCAATGGAGGGATTTATCCTGTATTTAACTCTTGCCATAAGATTTGCCCTCAGCTGATCATCCATGTCAGATGTGAGGAAGAAGTAGTCTCTGGGCGAAATATTAGCTGAAGCCATCTGTACGTCCCCACTTTACAATCTGGTTCCCGGCAATAAAGTCGAATTTATCAGATACATAACCAGCATAGGCCTCCATTATCTCCAGTTTATTGTAAAACTCTCCAAAATGGTGACCTCCCAGAAACCAAACCTCGGCATTGAAAATCGTATGTTTTCCTGTGTACTTACCCTTTAGTGCAAACTGGGCAAAGACATTGGTAAGGTCATAGTTTTTTGAGAATCCCTGAAATGAGCCCCTTACATATCCACTAAATTCTGCATTGTTCTTAAAATTCTCCTGGGAGAAGAGATTAAAAGAGATTAACAATGATAATGCAGCAATAACAACCTTTTTCATGACTTGAATATTTAATGCTGCAAAGCTACTCATCACAAAACCTTTTCTCAAGTTGACTTTGTACGGATTGAACAGATTCATACACCGATTTGGTTTGATTTGGACAATTTATACTCATAAGGAGTCATGCCGACCCTTTTTTTGAAGAATGTGTAAAACGATGATCTGCTCTTGAACCCGCACTCATTTCCTGTGGCCTCGATAGAGTATCGGTTTAATGGAGAGGAGAGAAGTCTCTTAGCCTCCTCTGTCCTGAGCCCATTTACGTATGAAAAGAAGTTTGTATTCATTGTTTTATTGAGAACCTCTGTGACAACATATCTTGGATACCCTGTCTTTTCTGACAGAGTTTGCAAACTCAGGTCAGAATCCTTGAATCCCTTCTCATCAACGAGGAATTGTTTAATAGCAATCTCTGCTGCCTTGAGTCTGATCTCCGTCTCCTCGGTGGTATTTTCTGCCACTTTTCCGGCTTGATTGCTCTTCCAGAAAAATTTGTGTATCTCCCTCTGCCTCACGCCATAGTATGAGATAATAAAAGACATTATCAGCATAACTATATAGCTGTAAACCATTGGAAAAGTGCTTGTGGATTTTATAGTGACTATTGTTAACGAGGCAATTAGAAGAATAATCCAGTAGACAGTATAAAATATTGATATAAAAAGGAGCCAGCTGAGCTTATCAGAAGAGTCAATTGATGAGAGTTCGTTCTTAAGGTTTATCCTGTGTTTGTGAATAAGAGTAAGGGCAATTGAGGTGTAGACAAACCATGAAATGAGGTTTATGACACTAAATATAATTCTTGCAGAGTATGCGCTGTCTCTGTCAAAGAAGGAGCCGGGGAGAAATTCGGTTTGAGTTATGTGCGAATAGATTTCAAAAAACAGGAAAGGGAGAAGGTGAAGAAAATGGTGCCATTTTAGCTTGAAATTGCTAAAAGTTGAGGCCGATGCATATAGGTAAATAAGAGGATTGAAGGCTAAAAATGAGCTGGTAAGTATTGTGAAGGAGTTGCTCTTAAGATCAAGCCCAAGAGAAAGAAATACAAAGGCCATTAATAGCAGCCAGATTGTAAGAAGTCTGTCCGGAATTGTAGCACCTGACTTTGTCCCCACAAGAACAGCTCCAAAAAAGCTTTGCGTTAGTCCTATCCAGGCAAGCGTCTCCATTCATAAACATCTTTTACAAAAACAAATCTGTGAGGATAAAAACTGCGGCACCTGCCAGATAGCCTGCCAGAGCCAGCAAAGAAAAATTCTTAAGGTACCAGCTGAATGTAATTTTCTCAATCCCCATTACCACAACACCTGCTGCAGAGCCTATAATCAATATACTGCCCCCAACACCTGCGCAATATGCAAGGAAGAGCCAGAAACTACCGTCCTGAGCAAACGTCTGCATAAAAGCGGGGTCAGCAGCAGCAGCAATCATTGAGGCATCTGCAAGCGGATACATTCCCATTGCAACTGCCACCAGCGGAACGTTATCAACAACCGCAGACATTACCCCTATAGCCATATTAATCAGGTAAACGTTGTGAACCTTAGTTTCCAGGTATGCACCCAAAGTATTCAGCACACCTGTCCCCTGAAGTGCATTAACAGCAAGCAAAATCCCAAGAAAGAACAAAATAGTGGCTGTGTCAATATTTTTGAGCACCCTTGTCACTCTGTGCTTGAGTGCCTCTTTACTTTTCTTTTTTGAGTAGATTATCTCGGTATATATCCACAAAATACTTAATCCTATAAGTACACCTACAAAAGGTGGCAAATGTGTAAGATACTTGAATACAGGAACCATCACCAGAGCAAGTACACCCATTAAAGAGAGAACAGCTCTCTCCTTTTCACTAAGTATGGTAGATATGTGCCCCTCAGCCACCTTGTACCTGGTTTCGGCGATACTGCCTTTAAGCATTCTGGTTGCAAGTAACATGGGAACTATCATTGATACAAGCCCCGGAATAAACAGATTTGAGACAACAGGCCAGGTTGTAATCTTACCCTTAATCCAGAGCATTATAGTAGTTACGTCTCCTATGGGTGACCAGGCTCCTCCGCTGTTTGCAGCAATTATAATCATGCTTCCGTAAATCCACCTCTCCTTATAATTTGGAACAATTTTTCGTAACATCATCACCATTACGATGGAGGTGGTAAGGTTATCCAAAGTAGAACTCATGAAGAATGTAATAAAAGATATTACTACAAGAAGGAGCTTCTTGTTTTTAGTGGTAATTCTGTCTGTGATAATGTAAAATCCACCGTGTACGTCAACAAGCTCTACGATTGTCATGGCTCCCATTAAGAAGAAGAGGGTTTCAGAAATCTCTCCAAGACTCTCAATAATATGGACATCAACGATATAGCTTCTGCATTGCTCAATTAATGGCATGAGCCCTACATCGGCATTATCAATAATGAATTCATGAAAATGAACAGGAAAAACGTTTGCCACACTTAGTGGCGAAAGGAGTATATATAACACCCAAAGTACCCCTCCTGTGAGCAGGGCAATTGCTGCTTTATCAATTCCTACCCTGTGCTCAATGGCTATAAAGATATAGCCAACAATAAAGACAAGAACCATGAATTCCATAAAAAATCCCTTTTATAGGCCCTAGAACCTGTATGCGGCCCTTCTCATGTCGGCCTCTGTGCTGAAAGGTTTTGGAGGGTTCATATACCTCTCTAAAAACTTATGAATTGTAAAACGAATGTCTGTAGACTCTTTTGAATCAATGCGATCAAATCCATGCCCACCTGAAGCATCTTTGAAAACTTTGTAGTCAAACTTCTTGTTATGAGCCTTGAGTGAGTCAATCATCAGCAGAACCTCTTCAACATAAACATCGTTGTCGTT
>CAZPRX010000027.1:0-11323 GCA_964588835.1 uncultured Muribaculaceae bacterium | reverse complement strand
AATAAGAGTAGAAAAATTCTATCTTTTTTTTGACCCCTGGTTTTCGATATTCAAGTTCAAACCAAAAAACTCAGACACAGAATATGGTATAGGATGGCTTCCCCTTGGAGGTTACTGCAAGATTTCCGGAATGATTGATGAGTCCATGGATAAGGAGGCCTTAAAACAAGAACCTCAACCGTGGGAGTTTAGAAGCAAACCTGCGTGGCAGAGATTTTTCGTGATGTTTGGCGGTGTCTTCTTTAACTTCATTCTTGCCATTCTTATCTATTCCGCCACACTGTTCACATGGGGTGAAGAGTATCTGAGAAACGAAGATGCTGTATACGGAGTACACTGCAATGACCTTGCGAAAGAGATTGGTTTTGAGAATGGTGACAAGATTATCTCTTTTGACGGAGAAAAAGTTGAGAAATTCAATGAGCTACAAGTAGTACTGGCGAGAAACCAGGCTCAAACCTCCCAGGTAATCAGAAGCGAAGAGAGTAAAGAGATCTCAATTGACCCGGTATTTATACCGGCTGTACTAAACACACCAGGCATGTTTTCTCTAAGGGTACCCTTTCAGGTACTCTCTGTTCCTGACTCATCAATAAATGCTTCCGCCGGGCTTCTGGCAGGTGACCGTATCGTAGGAATCGACTCTACAAAAGCATTTACCATTCAAGATATCCAGACCATTTTACAGGCAAACAAGGGAGACTCTGTTACCGCAATAGTACAGAGGGGAGATGAGCAAATTGCGAAGAGACTTGCAGTTGATGAAAATGGTATGATAGGCGTAGCTCTTGATGGAGATCTGTACAAATACTTTAAAATCACAACATCTGAATACTCTGTCCTTAATGCAATCCCTGCCGGTGCAAACAAAGCCGTTTCCACCATTACAAATTACATTAAGGAGCTTAAACTAATATTCTCACCTAAGACTGAGGCCTACAAATCTGTTGGCAGCTTTATTGCAATAGGCAATATTTTCCCGTCTGCCTGGGACTGGCAGATATTCTGGAATCTTACTGCATGGCTATCAATAATGCTTGCCGTAGTAAACCTTCTTCCAATCCCCGCACTTGACGGCGGACACATTCTGTTCCTTCTGTACGAGATAGTTACCAGAAGGAAGCCGAGCGACAAATTCCTTGAATACGCACAGGTTGCAGGAATGCTCGTACTACTCGCAATAATGTTCCTTGCATTTGGAAATGATATTTACAGACTCTTTAAATGATAAAGTCATGAAAGTTAGAAGTGTTTTAACATTGGCAGCCGTTGCAATTATCACAATGATATCTTGCAAGAACGGACCAAGGCTTATGCCAAGCATAAGCGGAAAGGCCGGAGAGGTTGTGGTGGTTATCAACAAAGGCTATTGGGAGAGTGATCCGGGTATCGCCCTGAGGTCAATCCTGGCTATCGACCAGCCGTTTCTTCCGCAAAGAGAGCCGGCATTTACACTGGTAAATATCCCAGAAAACGCATTCACAAGTATCTTTCAGGTACACAGAAACATCGTAATCGTCTCTATCAAAGAGGAGTTTAAAGCCACAAAAATTGTCTATCAGGAGAATGTTTGGGCAGCTCCACAGATTGTGATAACGATATCCTCTCCCGATGCCAAATCGGCTGCAGAGGAGATACAAAAACAGAGCAGCAAACTTGCAAATTCCATTTTACAGGCCGAACGGAACAGAAACATTGCAAACGCAAAAAAATACGAAGAGAGAGGGCTGAGAGCACTTGTAACCGAAGCATTCGGAGGCTCACCATATTATCCCACAGGTTACAATCTCAGAAAAAAAACTGACGATTTTATCTGGATTTCGTACGAAACTACCGGAACAAATCAGGGAATTTTCATCTACAGAGTACCTTTCAAAGACTCAACCGACTTCACAAGAGAGAGTCTGATAAACATCAGGAACTCCGTTATGCAGCAGAATGTTCCCGGACAGCTTGAGAATACCTATATGATAACCAACCAGCTTCTGGAGCCTGGCCTGCAATGGATCACATACAAACAGAGAACTTTTGCAGAACTCAGAGGATTGTGGGAGGTTCAGAACGACTTTATGGGAGGACCGTTTGTAAGCCACTTCTTCCTTGACAAAGAGGGCAAAAACATTATTGGTCTGGAGGCCTTCGTCTATGCACCACGCTATGACAAAAGAAATTACCTAAGGCAAGTAGAGTCAATAATATACTCGTATGAGAATTTTTAAGATTTTTTTGCAACTATAAAAAATCTTTATACCTTTGCACTCCCAACTTAAAACAGACCGCGAGCACAGGGTTGGGACACGGTCCGTTCGTCTAACGGTTAGGACTCAAGATTTTCATTCTTGCAATAGGGGTTCGATTCCCCTACGGACTACTAAAACAAAAAAATCTAAAAATGGCAAATCACGCTTCTGCAGAAAAGCGCGCGCGTCAGAGCGAAAAGCGCAGGTTGCATAACAAATATTATGCACGCACAACTAGAAACGCCATCAAGGCGATTCGTAACACAACAGACAAAGAGGCAGCAACGGCCTTACTTCCTAAAGTATTCTCGATGCTGGACAAACTGTCTAAAATTAACGTTATACATGCTAACAAAGCATCAAATCTAAAAAGCGGTATAGCTAACCACGTAAACAATTTGTAAGAAATTTACTTTTTGTCATAAGAGTTTGAAAGAGCTTCCCTAACATTGGGAAGCTTTTTTATTTATCAGAATTATGTCAAAAAAACTTACGATTAAGGAGTGGAAAGAGGACGAAAGACCTCGTGAGAAATTGATTGCAAACGGGCCGGAGAGTTTGTCTGACGCAGAGCTCGCTGCTATTATAATAGGCACAGGCAACAGAAACGAATCAGCGGTGGAACTGGCTAGATCGCTGCTGCAAAACAACGGAAATTGCCTGAGGATGCTGGCATCGGCCTCAATAGAGAGTCTGACCGCTGTTAAAGGTATCGGTCAAAAAAAGGCAGTTTGTCTGCTCACAGCAGCTGAGATAGGACGGAGGATATCGTCTGCCAGGTCAAAGGAGCTGCCTGAGATTCACTCTTCACAGAGTGCAGCAAAAATTATTAGCCCACAGCTTATGGACCTTCCATACGAAGAGTGCTGGGTTATGTACCTTAACCGGGCAAATAAACTCATATCTAAGAACAGGCTGTCTAAAGGGGGCCTTACGTCAACAGTAGTAGATGTCAAACTTATTGTCAAGGCAGCACTTGAGAAACTCGCCAGTGCAATTATTCTTGTCCATAATCACCCCAGCGGGAACGCAAAGCCGGGAGAGAGCGACAAAGTACAGACTAAACTGCTCAAAGAGGCTGTTTCATACTTTGATATTACACTACTGGACCACATAATTATTGCGGGTGACAAGTACTTCAGTTTTGCAGACGATGGAATAATCTGATTATTTCATATATTTGTGAAATTTTCACAAGCAAAATCAGATGAAGATAATCAACCTGGGTGAGAAGGATTCCGTTCTCAACTCTTTCATTGCGGAGATACGTGATCATATTATCCAAAAAGACAGCATGAGATTCAGGAGAAATCTTGAAAGGATAGGAGAAATCTTTGCGTACGAAATCAGCAAAACGCTGAATTATTCAGAAAAAGATGTTACTACACCTCTGGGTATTGCTCAATGCAGAACCCACGACAATGATGTTGTTATTGCCAGCATTATGAGAGCGGGACTTCCGCTTCACGATGGCATGCTTCACTATTTTGACAAAGCTCAGAACGCATTCATCGCCGCTTACAGAAAGTATGGAAAGGATAATAAGTTTACTATCCAGATTGAGTACGCAAGCAGCCCTTCTGTTGAGGGAAAAATTTTGATTCTAGCAGACACCATGCTCGCAACCGGATCTTCAGTAGTACTTGCTTACAACAGATTATGCGAGACAGCCGGACCAGTGCACACCCATCTGGTATGTCCGATTGCTAGTTCAGAGGGTATTGAATACCTCTCTAAACACCTGCCTCATAAGACAACTACATTATGGGTGGGAGCCATTGACGAAGAGCTCACAATCAAAGCCTACATTGTTCCCGGCCTGGGGGATGCAGGTGATTTAGCTTACGGAAGCAAACTATAGGAGGCTGTAAACCTCCTCTCCAGCCACAAACGTCTTAACAACCTTAATGGATGTAACCTCTTCCCGGGTTGCTGTGATTATGTCTTTATCCAGAACTGTAAAGTCGGCAAACTTGCCCTTTTCAATAGTACCTTTAAGAGCCTCTTCAAAAGATGCCTTTGCAGCCCATATTGTCATTGAACGAAGGGCCTGCTCAGGTGTAAGAGCGTTCTCCATTTGAAAACCCTCCTGAGGTATAAGGTCTGAATTAACTCTGTGTACTGCGGCAAAATACGTAAGAATAGGATTAACCTGCTCTATAGGGAAATCGGTTCCCGACGGAAGCCATCCATTCTGCTCAAGGAGCTCCTTGTAAGCATAGGCTCCCTTTATCCTCTCGCCCACTCTTTCATCTGCCCAGAGCATATCAGATGTTGCGTGGGTAGGCTGAACAGAGGGCACAATCTGATATTTGCTGAAGGTGTTCATGTCATCCGGGTGGATAATCTGCGCATGCTCGATTCTCCATCTCAAATCATTTCCTTCTGGAAGATACTTTGAATACAAGTTCAGAGCAAGCCTGTTAGCAGCATCACCTATGCAGTGAGTTGCTACCTGGAAACCGTGATCAAAAGCCCATTTGGCAATGGAATCAAGGACTTCAGAAGAGGTTGCCTGAATCCCAGAGGCAGAGGGGTCATCTGAATATGGTCTTATCATAAGCGCGCCTCTTGACCCGAGAGCTCCGTCTGCATACATTTTAACGGTACCAACCCTTAGTCTGCCATTTGTAAATGGCTTGTTGATTTTTTCAAACATCTCTTTACCCGGAGTAAGCCAAAGGTCAATTCTTATCTTTATCTCTTCCTCTTTTTGCATGCTATCCAGAATCTCAACCAGACCCAGCTCAGCACCGGCACTTGAAATGGAGGTAAGGCCGTATTTGAAACACTCCGCCTCTGCTGCAAGCAGCATCTTTCTCGTCTGGGCAGCATCCGGCTCAGGAACAATTGATTTAAATCTATCCGCAGTATTTTCTAAAAACACACCTGTAAAGAGGCCATTTTTCATCACTGCCTCTCCCGGAAGTATTGACGGATCGCCCGGCTTTATCCCTAGTTTCTCAATGGCTGCATTATTCACAATTACCGCATGGAAGTCAATTCTGGAAAGAATCACAGGTGTCTCAGGAAAGAGTTCGTTTAATCTGGAATTATCCGGGAAGCTCTTCTCCGGCCAAAGATTCTGATCCCAGCCATCTCCCAAAAGGAAATCTGCAGGAGACTCTTTCTGCCTCTTTTCAAGTCTGGAGACAATCTCATCAAATGAGGCTGACCCCCTGAGATCAACTCTCAGCAAGCCCTGGCCTAATCCTGTGATATGGCAATGAGCATCGTTGAAACCAGGATACATTGACTTTCCCTCAAGGTCTACCATCTTCGCAGATCTGTATGTGTTAAGAATTTCATTGTCTGATCCGGTGCTAACAATAATACCATCCTTAACTGCAACAGCACTGCAGATTGTAAAAGCAGAATCAACAGTGTAGATGTTCCCGTTGTAAATAATAAGGTCAACAGATTCTTTCATTTGACATGATGTTAAAAGCAGGGTGGCAAAAAAGCCGAAAATCACTTTTCTCATTTGATGATTATTTATAATTCCTTGCGTAATCTTGCAATAGGTATGTTAAGCTGCTCCCTGTACTTGGCAACAGTTCTTCTGGCCACTTTATATCCCTTGTCACTAAGTACAGTAACAAGCTCCTCATCAGTTAAGGGCTTTTTCTTATCCTCAACATCAATACTGGAGGCCAGGATGTTTTTAATTTCACGGGTGGATACCTCCTCCCCGCTGTCTGTCATCAGCCCCTCAGAGAAGAAGTACTTAAGTGGATAAATTCCAAAATGTGTTTGTATGTATTTACAATTAACAACACGCGAAATTGTAGAGATGTCCAGGTTAGTTTTCTCTGCAATATTTTTGAGAACCATGGGCTTAAGCTTAGTCTCATCACCCTCTTTAAAATACTCACGCTGAAAGTCAATAATTGCATTCATGGTATTTTCAAGAGTATTGTGACGTTGCCTTATGGCCTCTATAAACCACTTTGCCGAATCCAGCTTCTGCTTAACAAAAGTGGCAGCCTCCTTCCCCTCTCTGCTGGATGAGTTCGCAGAGGTTACCAGCAAGTCTGCGTACCTCTTGTTTACCTTTAGCTCCGGAACGGAGAATCTGGGCATTGTCATAATCAGCTCACCATCCTTATACTCCAGTAGAAAATCCGGCACAACCTGCTGTGCCTGCTCAGCATAAGAGTCATCAATCTGACCTCCGGGTCTGGGATTCAGATGAACAATCTCCTCAATGGCACTCTTAAGGTCCTCCTCAGTAATGCCCATGCGGGAGATTATCTTAGTATAGTGTTTTTTTGTAAACTCAGTAAAATAATCCTCAAGTATCTCCTTGGCCATCTTTTGATTAGGAGTCTCTCTCTTTGTTTTGATTTGAAGAAGAAGGCACTCCCTTAAATCTCTTGCTCCTATCCCGGCAGGTTCAAACTCCTGAATCTTTGCAAGGATTCTCTCTACCTCCGGCTGGTCTGTGACAATCCCCTGCCTGAATGCTATATCGTCCGCCAGAGACTCGGTATCCCTTCTAAGATATCCGTCATCATCAAGAGAGCCGATGATGTATCTTGCAATGGTTTTTGAGTGCTCATCCATTTCGCTGAATCCCAGCTGTGAGATGAGACTCTGGTGAAAACTCTCCTTAACAGAGAATACATTGTACTCCTGCTTTAAGTCCTTCCCCTGATTGTTTGTGTATAGTTTGTATGACGGAATTTGATCCTCCGCACTGTAATCACTTAGCGACAAATTACCCGGCTCACTATCGTCTCTGTCTTCATCGTCAATACCCTCATCAAGTACAGGGTTCTCCTCCAGCTCCTTCTTTATCCTCTGCTCAAGTTCCAGCGTGGGCAACTCCAGTAACTTTATAGTCTGTATCTGGAGTGGAGAAAGCTTCTGTTGTAACTTTTGCTGTAAACCTTGTTTTAACATATTATAGGCCTGCGTTTATGCAAAGATATGATTTTTATTTAACTTCGCACTCAGAATAAACCCCGTACCTATGAACGAAAAAGAGAATAATCTCCGTATTGATATAGAGGGAGTAATCGGCTCAAAAAACCCGAAATTGCTCAAGGTTATTCCGTCTTTTCTGATAAATCTCGTCAAGAAATTGATACATCAGAAGGAGATAAATGAGATCCTGCAGCAACATGGCCATTTAAAGGGAAAAGCCTTTGCAAGCGCAGCCCTGAATGATCTTGGAATCAAATACAAAATTCACGGAATTGATAAAATCCGTAAAAACCGCAAATACATGTTTGTCTCTAACCATCCCCTGGGAGGGCTTGACGGCATGATTCTTATCGATGTGTTTGGTGAGATGTTTGACAACGTTAAGTTTGTTGTGAACGACCTGCTGATGCACATTGAACCCCTTAGGACAGTATTTGTCCCAGTTAACAAATATGGGAGACAAAATATTGACAACGCCAAGATGATTCTTGACGCATACGATTCAGATGCACAAATTTTGTACTTCCCGGCAGGACTATGCTCACGCATGGTAAACGGAGAGATTACAGATTTGACATGGAAAAAGAGCTTTGTTAATCAGGCTATCAAACACGGAAGGGACATAGTTCCCATCTTCTTTGGCGGAAGAAATTCCACCTTTTTTTATAAGTTTGCCAACATCAGAAAATCACTTGGCATAAAATTTAATTATGAAACTATACTTCTGCCACATGAGATGTTCAGGCAGAGAAATGCTATCTTTGACATATTCATTGGAGAGCCTCTCCCACACGAGACACTCGTAAAGGAGGGTAATCCCGCATACTGGAGTGAGAGGGTAAGAAGTGAAGTTTACAACCTAAACAGGCAATAATATGGAACCGGTAATACAACCAGTTGACAGAAAGCTAATAATAGACGAGCTTACTGCCGATAAGTTCGTTCGGAACACCAGAAAAGGTGACAATAAAATATACGAAATAACATATCATGACTCCCCTCATACAATGAGAGAGCTTGGCAGGCTCAGGGAGATATCATTCAGACTGGCAGGCGGCGGGACCGGAAAGCCACTTGATATAGATGAATTTGACACAGATCCCAGATATCCCTACAAGCAACTTATTGTATGGGACCCAAAAGATCAGGAGGTTTTGGGTGCCTACAGATATATTCACTGTGCAGGGCTGGATCCCAAACATATGGCTACAAGCGAACTCTTTAAGTTTTCTGATGAGTTTATCAAAGACTACATGCCCTACACTATAGAGCTTGGCAGGTCATTTATCCAACCTAACTACCAGAGTACAAATATCAAAAGGAAGGGACTTTTTGCCCTTGACAATCTCTGGGACGGCCTTGGAGCACTCATGCTAAGGCATCCAAATAATAAGTATTTCTTTGGCAAGGTTACGATGTACACATCATACCACATGAACGCCAGGAATATTCTTCTAAATTTCCTGAACCAGTACTTTCCGGATAATTCACATCTTGTAACTCCTGTAACACCTCTTGATTACGACAGCCTCAATCCTTATTACAAGGGGCTGTTTACAAACATGGAGTACAAGGATGCATATAAACTTATGTCAAAAGAGGTAAGAGAGCTGGGAGAGCATATTCCGCCACTTATAAACTCATATATGAATCTCTCTCCTAATATGAAGGTTTTTGGAACTGCAATAAACGAACACTTTGGAGGCGTAGAGGAGACGGGAATACTTGTAAGCATTAAAGATGTCTATCCGGAAAAGATTGAGAGATATATGACTCCTCTTCTTGCCCTGGCAGAAAAATTCAGGACTAAATGGTGGCTTAGCACTAAAGAGTTAGCTGCAAGGACCAGACGGAAAAAGAGACAGAACAAGTAAGACTAAAGCGGCGGAAAGTTTATAGCCTCTCTCACCACAAATGCAGAGGGAAACTCAGCTGAAATTTCGCTAAGTAATTTCATGGCCTCAGACTTTGTTCTGAAATCACCCACAGTCACTTTGAAAAATGGGCTTTCATGGCTCCAGTATGCTCGTACAGATGAGTATCTGCTGAGAAAGCCGTGCATCACCTCCTGGGATCTGGCCCTGGCATTCTGCTTGTTATCGAAGAAAATTCTCACTCTAAAGCCGGCCATTCTCTTAGTTGCAGATGCATCAATGTTCGAGTTAACTGCATTAGCCATACTCCTGCTCTGGGAAATATTTACTCTGGCACCAGAAGGGCCTGGTTCTGCTATTATTCCGAGGATATTCTTATTGTAGAATGCAGAGTCCATTACAGGAGGATTTACCACAACAACAGAATCCGGGATAGTAATTGTCAACTCTTGAGCAGACAAGGAGACTGTAAATCCAAACGCAAAAAAGTATAAAACCAGAATTAATTTTCTCATTTTAAAATCTTTTAATCAATTTTTCAAGTGGCAGATTCTTGAATTTAAACACCTTTTTACGACCCTTGTCGTTTGAGACAACACCCCTTGCATCTATCTCAAAATCAGACATCTTCCAGCTGCTTATATTCAGCCCCATTGAAAAAAGTGAAAGAGGATCGAGAAGCTCCACATTAAATCTTGCTTTGCTTGATGTAGTTCTGCCGCTCTCTATCATTTCTGATTCCAGGAGAGTAAATTGCGCAAAATTTATTCTATCTTTTGTAAGAAAGCCATCGGCTCTGGTAATCGTCAGGTCCCTGAGTGATCCGTTCTTTACAACAAATTCCAGCTCCACCTCTGCTCGGGATGTGCTGTGAATCTTCACATCGTTGAGCTTAACACTCATGATTTCAATGTCACTATATCTGTTGCAGCCCGTTAAAGCTATGATTACAAGAGCTATAATTAGCGTGATTTTTTTCATTCCTATTCAAGATTTATGCAAAGTTATAAAAAAGCTATATTTGCACCCATTAAACTGATCATAATGACAAACAAATATCATTCCGTAAAACCGATAATGGGCAGTGGAGAGAAGAGACTCTTTATTGAAACTTACGGATGCCAGATGAACGTAAACGACAGCGAAGTAGTACTCTCAATACTTCAACCTGCAGGATATACACTTTGTGAGACATTCAAAGAGGCAGACCTCATTTTGATAAATACATGTTCAATCAGAGACAATGCCGAGCAGAGAATATGGGGTAGACTTGACCTCTTCAGACTTGAAAAGATAAAACGCAAAGGGCTGAGAGTGGGGATTCTCGGCTGTATGGCAGAGAGGCTGAAGGATGATTTGTTAAATCATACCGCAGTAGATCTTGTCGCTGGACCGGACTCGTACAGATCTCTCCCTTTCCTGCTTGAAAGCCTTGAAAGTGGAAGCAAACAGATCAACACAATCCTCTCCCAGGAGGAGACATACGCAGATATCTCACCTGTGAGAATGGACAAAAACGGAGTCTCTTCTTTCATCTCCATAATGAGGGGATGCAACAATATGTGCTCATATTGTGTTGTACCCTATGTGAGAGGAGGAGAGCGAAGCAGAGATCCAATCAGTATAGAGAGAGAGGCAAGGGAATTATTTGAAAACGGATACAGGGAGGTGACACTGCTTGGACAAAATGTAGATTCTTACCACTGGGCAAATCCGGACAACCCTACAGAGACCACAACCTTTGCCAGGTTACTGGAGATGATTGCGCTGATTGATCCTGCATTAAGAGTTAGATTCTCCACCTCGCACCCAAAGGATATGAGCAACTCTGTACTTTACACAATGGCTATGTACCCAAACATCTGCAAGCATATACACCTTCCGGTACAGTCCGGAAGTGATGAAATGCTCCTAAAGATGAACAGAAAATATACAAGAGCCCAATATCTTGAAAGAGTAGCAAAGATCAGGGAAATAATGCCGGATTGCTCTATCTCTACAGACATTATTGCCGGCTTCTCCGGAGAGAGCGAACAGGATCATCTTGACACTCTTTCAGTAATGAGGGAGGTAGGGTACTACACCGCCTTCATGTTCCAGTATTCGGAAAGGCCCAATACAAAAGCGGCCAGAAGGTATCCCGATGATGTCCCTGCAGAGGTAAAGAGCAAAAGGCTTGACGAGGTGATAAAACTTCATAAAGAGCTATCACTTGCGAGCAACAAGGCAGCTCCGACCAATTCGCGGGACTCGCCAAAACGCCGCATAGGAGTGTGCCCC
>CAZPRX010000026.1:3109-11411 GCA_964588835.1 uncultured Muribaculaceae bacterium | reverse complement strand
GGCGCCAGCTTTATGAGGGTAGCATCTGCCCTCATAATTCTGCCGTTGATTCTCAAAATGCTCTCACCCGAGGATTATGGCCTGTGGAGTATAATGCTTAGTATAAAGGCTGTTACAGAGCTGTTGGATTTCGGCTTTTCCCCAACATTTTCAAGAGCTGTAACTTATGTTTATAGTGGTGCAAAAAGTATAAAAGCTGAGGGCTTTGACCCTGTTGTTCCGGGAAGTGAAACCGATTACTCTCTTCTGGGGGGCCTGATTAAGGCTGTAAAACGATTCTATGGTTCTGTTGCCGTTTTGTTATTAATTTTTCTTGCCTCAGCTGGTCTCTTCTATCTTGAGCATATTATCGAGGGATATAGTGGAGACTCAACAATGGCAAGGATTTCATGGTACTCATATGGCGCACTTCTTTGTTATCAGTTTTATACTTACTACTACGATTCAATGCTGGTGGGAAGGGGAATGATCAAACGGGCAAGGCAGATAATTGTTCTTTCACAATCTTTACACATTATTGTTGCATCTGTTTTACTTTCACTTGGTTATGGGATTATTTCAATGGTTGCCGGCCAAGTGGTTTCAATCACAGTAAACAGAATTCTTGCATACAAGGCTTTTTACGATAGAGAGACTAAAAGCAAACTGGCTCTTTCTGTGCCTGCTGAGTGGAAGGATACTTTAAAAAATCTGTGGAATACTGCATACAAGTCAGGATTGACAGGGTTAAGCTGGATTGTTTCAAACAGAATGCTTGCTGCTTTTGCCGGCTTGTACATTCCACTCTCCGTAATAGGGGATTATGGTCTGAGCAAGCAAGTTGCAGAGATTACATATACTTTGTCAGTTGTTTGGTTTGTGACCTTTTACCCCAAAATAACACAGCACAAAATATCAAATAACATCTCTCAATTGAGAAGAATGTATTTTAAGTCTCTTCTTGTTGCGTTTGGAGTATTCCTCTTATGCATTTCGGGTGCATTGCTTCTGGGTGACACACTTCTTGATTTTATAGGAAGTAAAACTCGATTTATTGAGACCTGGCTTATGATTGCCTTGATGCTTTCTGCCCTGCTTGACGGTTTTACTTACATTTCAACATCTGTGCTACTTGCAGGAAATGAGGTTCCACACTACAAAGCGCAGTTAATTACAGCTCTGTTGACCGTTTTAATTCTATTCATATTTCTCCATTTTACAGATTACGGATTAGTGGCTATAGTTCTTGTGCCTCTTGGATGTAATCTTGTTTATAATCACTGGAGATGGGCCACTGTAGTTATCAAATCTTTTAAGTAATATCCATTTTTTAATCAGCTAATCTTTGACCAGCCTCAAAACCGGAGGCAAAAGCTTGCCAGTTAAAAATTATGAATAATACAACGATCGTGGCTACTGCGAGCACAATCCAAATCCATACGTTTCTCTTCTTGTTGTTCATAGTTTAATGAGTTATATCCTATTCAAAAATAGCTCTCTTATTCTCATTCGTGCAAAATAGTTAACTTTGAGAGCAAGAATTATCCAATACTGGAAATTTTTCACCAAATCTGTTATTATTATGAATAAAGCTAGATATATTGGGGTTTTTGGCAGAAGAAATTCGGGTAAAAGTTCGTTGATTAACAGACTCTCCGGAGAGGATGCTGCAATTGTTTCTGATATTCCGGGTACTACTACAGACCCTGTTAAGAAAAGGATGGAGATATTTGGGCTTGGTCCCACTGTTATAGTTGATACTGCTGGAATTGATGATGAGGGAGATCTTGGCACGAAGAGGGTTGAGAAAACCAAACAGGTTATTAAACAGATAGACCTTGCCATACTTATTTATACAAATAACTCATTTGAACACTTCGAGAAGGAGCTCGTGAAACTATTCTCTAAAGAGGAAATCCCATTTCTATTACTCCATAATCAATCTGATATGATCTCTATGGACAGAGATATTGCTTTGGAGTTGACGTCAAAGTATAAATGCGATGTTCTGGAGTTTTCTTGTGCCATTCTTGATGAAGAAGAGCAGCGAGGTATGGTTGAGAACCTGGTATCCTTGATAATTAAGAATATTGAAGGCTCTCTTTTTGTAAAGAGAGGTATGTTTGAAAATCTGGTTAAGGAGGGAGATATTGTTCTTCTTGTTACACCCATTGATAGTGAAGCTCCAGAGGGTAGGTTAATTTTGCCTCAGGTAAATGCAATAAGGGAGATTCTCGATTTAGGCGGTGTTGCCACTGTTTTGCAACCAGATCAGATTAGTGTTTATATGAATAACTCTTCATCAAAGGTTTCTCTTGTAGTAACAGATAGTCAAGCTTTTGAACAAGTGAGTAAATTAATACCTGATGAAATCCCTCTTACCGGGTTTAGTATTCTGTTAGCATACAGCAAATCAAATTTTGATAAATATCTGGAGGGTACTCCGGTAATTGACAAGCTAAAAGAGGGAGATAGGGTTTTGATTCTTGAGTCGTGCTCTCATCACTCATCTTGCGATGACATAGGTAGAGTTAAAATTCCATCTTTGCTAAGGAAGAGAAGTGGGAGTTCCCTTGATTTTGATATCGTTGCAGGACTTGATTTGATTAAGAGACCCATAACAGATTATTCACTTGTTGTTCAGTGCGGAGGATGTATGATTACGCAAAGACAGTTGTGGTCAAGACTTAGAGAGGCCATTGAATCAGGAGTTCCAGTTACAAATTATGGTATGACTCTTGCCTGGTGTATGGATATCTATGAAAGGGCTATAAGACCCTTGGCTAAAAAGGCATAATCTTGGTTCTGTTCTAAATGTAATATGATGAAATTGAGAGATATAACTACAAAGAATGAGATAATAGCAATATTAAAAGAGGATAATCCTCAATTAATCTCCAAAATTATTGATGAAGCTTACAAAGTTAAAGTTGAGAATATTGGAAGTAAAGTTTACCTAAGGGGATTGATTGAACTGTCAAACATTTGCGTGAAAAATTGTCTCTATTGTGGAATCAGGAAAGATAACAATAATGTACACAGATATGAGCTTGCTGATAAGCAAGTTCTTGATGGTGCCCGATTTGCTCTTGAGGCTGGTTACGGCTCACTGGTCCTTCAGGCCGGAGAGAGATCATCACCTGAGTATACAAGGCATGTTACAAAGCTAGTCAAGGAGATAAGAGAGCTTTCTCATGGAAAACTCGGAATAACACTGTCGCTTGGAGAGCAATCAATTGACACATACAAAGAGTGGTTTGATGCAGGTGCTCATCGCTATCTGTTAAGGATAGAGAGCTCTAATCCTCAGCTTTATTCAAAGATTCATCCTAATAACTCATTACATTCATGGGAGAGAAGGGTTCAGGCTATTAGGGATCTTATCTCTGTAGGTTATCAAACAGGAACCGGAGTTATGATAGGTTTGCCTTTTCAGAGTCTTGAAGACCTTGCAGATGATCTTCTGTTTATTAAAAACATAGGTGTTCATATGGTAGGGATGGGTCCTTATCTCAAACATTCTGAAACACCACTCGGGCACCTTGGAATTAATTCTACGAGTCTTGATTTAACTCTTAAAATGGTTGCCGCTCTCAGGCTGCTTCTTCCAAAGATTAACATTGCAGCAACAACTGCAATGCAGGTTCTTGATCCCTTTGGACGTGAGAAAGCTGTCCTGGCAGGAGCAAATATCATTATGCCCAATATGACAATAACCGAAGTAAGGGAGGATTATCAGATTTACGAAAATAAACCTGGTATCCTGGATGATGCGGATATTTCAAAGAGTAAACTTGAAGAGAATCTTAGAAAAATGGGGATAGAGATAGGGTGGAATGAGTGGGGTGATTCAAAGGCTTTCACAAGATAGTTCAGACTCTTTTTTCGTAAGCTTTTCTGAACAAAATGTCAAGATTTCTTCTTATTGCAACTGCTGTAATGGTTGCACCAGAATAACTGTCAGGATTTGCTTTTGCATTCATTGCATCTCTGATAGTAAGGCCCTCCCACGATGCAAAAAATTTCTGATGCTTAAGCATCTCTATATATGACAGAGTCTCATAATGCGATAGCATTGTGATTTTTTTAATCCTCTTCTCCTTGTCAAGTATAACAATAACAGGTGTAGCTCCGTGATATCCCTTTATTCCCTCTGAATATGGTTTGCTAGAGATGCAATATCCTAATATAACATTGCTTTTATCCACTATCTTATGCCATACATCATTTATCTGCACTATCTCAATTGCAGTGGGCATAACTTTTTTAACCTCCTGAAGTCCGGAAATTTCCTTTAGTACAGGAGTCTCACCTCCTCGACCGTTATGTTGAGAGAAAATAGGAGTATTGAAAGATAAGAGGAGCAGTAGCGACAGCAGTGCGATTTGTTTCATTTTAACTGAATTTTGTTCTTTTGTATTTGACTAAAAGAGCCGGCAATGGTTTACAATGCCGGCTCAATTATTTAAAAAATATTAAAGATCTATTTGTAGTCTTTTATAGCAGCCTGAGCAGCGGCAAGTCTTGCGATAGGAACTCTGAAAGGTGAACATGAAACGTAGTTCATTCCTATCTTGTGACAGAACTCAACTGATTCAGGATCTCCTCCGTGCTCTCCGCAAATACCTATCTTAAGCTTAGGATTGGTATTTCTTCCACCTTTGATTCCAAGGTCAACCAGTTTACCTACAGAAGACTGGTCAAGAGTCTGGAATGGATCAGCGGTAAGAACTTTCTGAGAAAGGTAACCTCCCATGAAAGAGCCAATGTCGTCTCTGGAGAAACCAAACGTCATCTGTGTAAGGTCGTTTGTTCCAAATGAGAAGAACTGAGCTGTCTTTGCCATTTCGTCAGCAAGGAGTGCAGCCCTAGGTATTTCAATCATAGTACCGTACAGATACGAAATCTTAACGCCAAATTGTTTCTCTACTTCAGCATGAGCTTTATCGCAAATAACTTTCTGGTGGTCAAGTTCGTTAACTGTAACAGTAACTGGAACCATAATTTCAGGCTGAGGATTGAATCCCTCTTTGATAAGTTCTGCTGTTGCTTCAAAGATAGCTCTGAACTGTATTTCTGAAATCTCAGGATAGGTAATACCAAGACGAACACCTCTGTGACCCATCATTGGGTTAACCTCGTGAAGTGCATCGCCTCTTTTCTTGATCTCTTCAGTTGTAATTCCAAGCTCTTTTGCAAGCTCTGACTGCTTTTCGCCGGCCTGAGGAACAAACTCATGGAGAGGTGGATCCAGAAGCCTGAAAGTAACAGGTTTGCCGTCCATCACCTTCATTGTGTCTTTTACAGCAGCCTTAACATATGGCTCAAGTTCTGCAAGTGCAGCTTTGCGCTCATTAATGTTATTTGCAAGAATCATCTTGCGAAGTTTTGAAAGAGGAGCCTCAGAATTTAGACCGTAGAACATGTGTTCAATGCGGAAAAGACCGATTCCCTCTGCGCCAAAGTTTATTGCGTTCTGAGCATCTTCAGGAGTGTCTGCATTTGTTCTTACGCCTAGAACTCTGTATTTATCAACTATATCCATATATTCAACAAAACGAGGATTCTCAGTGGCACTCATTGTTTCAATCTTCTGATCGTAAACAAAGCCCTTAGAACCGTTAAGACTGAATACATCACCCTCATTGTATGTTTTGCCTGCTATAGTGAGTGTCTTTTTGTGAAGATTAATATGAAGTTGATCACAACCTACTATACAGCATTTACCCCATCCACGTGCAACAAGTGCAGCGTGAGAAGTCATACCGCCACGAGCTGTAAGCAGACCATCTGCTGCTCTCATACCCTCAACGTCCTCAGGGTTTGTCTCTTCACGAACAAGGATAACGTTTTTGCCGGCAGCTGCCCATTCAACAGCATCTTCTGCTGTAAAGACAATCTGGCCAACTGATCCGCCGGGACCTGCCGGAAGACCTCTTGCTATAACTGTAGCTCTCTTTTCTGATGAAGGGTCAAGGATTGGGTGAAGGAGTTCGTCAAGCTGGGCAGGAGCAACTCTCATTACTGCTGTCTTTTCGTCGATAAGTCCTTCGTGGAGCATGTCCATTGCCATGTTAAGTGCAGCAAGACCAGTTCTCTTACCTACACGACACTGAAGCATCCAAAGTTTTCCATCCTGGATGGTAAACTCAATATCCTGCATGTCGCGGAAGTGTTTCTGAAGGCTTAGCTGAATTGTGTCAAGCTCTTTGTAAACAACAGGCATTCCAGTCTCAAGAGATTGAAGGTGCTTGTTCTGATCGTTCTTAGTTGACTCGTTAAGAGGATTAGGTGTACGGATACCCGCAACCACATCTTCTCCCTGAGCATTCACAAGCCACTCACCGTAGAATTTGTTTTCACCGGTAGCTGGGTTTCTTGAAAATGCAACACCAGTGGCAGAGTTGTCACCCATGTTTCCAAATACCATTGCTTGTACGTTAACAGCTGTTCCCCATTCGTCAGGAATGTTCTCAATTCTTCTGTAAGAGACAGCTCTCTTACCATTCCAGGATTTGAACACAGCACCAACGCCACCCCAAAGCTGCTCATATGCATTATCAGGGAATGGCTTGCCAAGAACCTCTACTACTCTTCCTTTGAAAGCATCGCAAAGCTGAACAAGGTCCTCTTCAGTAAGGTCTGTATCACTCTTGTAGCCTTTTTTTGCTTTTACTTCATGAAGCATTCTGTCAAGCTGAACGCGAATGCCTTTGCCCTCTTCAGGCTCAAGACCTTCAGCCTTCTCCATCACCACATCCGAATACATCATAATCAAACGGCGGTATGCGTCATAAACAAACCTTGGATTACCTGTTTTCTTAATAAGACCAGGGATAGTTTCTGAGCAAAGGCCGATGTTAAGAACTGTCTCCATCATACCAGGCATTGAACTTCTGGCACCTGAACGGCATGAGATAAGCAGTGGATTTTCTTTGTCACCAAATTTCATCTCCATCACAGCTTCGGTTTTTGCCAAAGCATTATCTACCTCTTTTTTTAGTTCAGCAGGAAACTGCATTTTGTTCTTGTAAAACTCAACGCTAGTCTCTGTGGTGATTGTGAAACCGGCAGGAACCGGGATACCCAGTTTGCACATTTCAGCAAGGTTTGCTCCCTTGCCACCTAGCAGATTCTTCATTGAGCCGTCTCCTTCAGCATCCTTGCCTCCGAAAAAATAAACTCTTTTTAAATCAGACATATTTATAATTATTTGGGTTATTTTTCAATAGGGGTGCAAATATAACAAAAAATCCTTACAATAGTTTGCCTGCAAGCTCAGACAGAGCACTACGCTCACCCTTAGTTAGATTTATGTGACAGAATAGCTCCTGTCCATACATTTTTTCACTTAGGTGGGTAAGACCATTTGAGTGAATATCCAGGTAAGGTGAATCTATTTGGTGAATATCTCCGGTAAAGACAAGCTTTGAACCCTCTCCGGCTCTGGTAATAATTGTCTTTATTTCGTGAGGTGTAAGATTTTGTGCCTCATCTACAATGAAGAAAACATTTGAGAGACTTCTTCCGCGGATGTACGCAAGAGGGGAGATCATCAATTTTTCTGTGCGAAGCATCTCTTCAATTCTTACTACCTCTTTGCTTGTGTCTCTGAATGAATTTTTGATGACGCTCAGGTTATCAAATAGTGGTAGCATAAATGGCCCAAGTTTCTCTTTAATATCTCCAGGTAAAAACCCCATATCTTGATTTTGCAAAGGAATAACCGGCCTTGAAAGAAGAATCTGGTCAAATTCCTGTTCTTGTGCTATCGCTGCAGCCAGAGCAAGGAGAGTTTTACCGGTTCCTGCCATTCCTGTAAGAGAGACAAGTTTTATTTCAGGATTAAGCAAGGCTTCAATAGCAAATGCCTGCTCGTCATTACGCGGTTCAATTCCGTAAGCTTTTGTCTTCTTGATTCCAAAAAGAGATTCGGTAACTGAGCTATATCTTGCAAGAACAGGGTGGGAGCCCTCCTCTCTCTCAATTTTGAAAAGTTGATTTGGAACGGCACTCTTAATTTTGAACTCCTTAAGTGATGCACCGCCACCATAGAAAAGCTTGTCTACGGCTGTTTGTGTTGCCTCCTTGAGAGTAATGACCTCTTTGTGAATACTGGCAACCTGCTCTTCAGTTACCTTATCTGTGAGGTAGTCTTCTGCCATTATCCTTAAGGCCTTGGCCTTCATCCTCAGATTTATATCTTTAGTGACAAGAACGACTGTCCTTTCTGGGTTGTTCTCTTTAAGCCATTGGGTTGTTGCAATTATCCTGTGGTCAGGTGTGTCATCAAAGAATGATTCAGCCATTTGCTCACTGAGAG
>CAZPRX010000026.1:0-3099 GCA_964588835.1 uncultured Muribaculaceae bacterium | reverse complement strand
TCAATTTTTATGAGCCCTCTCCCTTTTCCAATTCTTACCCCTTTGTCGAATAATTGATTGTCAGTGATCTTATCCATCTCACGGACAAATTCGCGGGCGTTGTAATTGATTGTGTCATTCCCCTTTTTGAATTTGTCAAGCTCCTCAATGACAGTGATTGGTATCACAATGTCATTTTCCTGAAAGTTGTGAATGGATTTGAAATCGTGCAGAATAACGTTTGTGTCCAGCACGAAGATCTTTGGCTGTTTAATCTTTTTCATGTTAACTGGTTTTATGTTCAATCCACTGTCTTGCATTTACAAACATTTCGAACCATGGAGTAACCTCCTCCATTGTCCTGTCTGATGGGTAATGTGCCCAATTGTGAGGGTGGATACATCTTTCCGGATGAGGCATCATTGCCAGATGTCTTCCGTCAAGACTGCATACACCTGCAACCCCTTCAGGAGATCCGTTTGGATTTGCAGGATAGTCGGTATAACTATAACGGAGTGCTGTTTTGAATTGGTCATGGCCCATTGGAAAGGAGAATTTCCCCTCTCCATGAGCTACCCAAATACCCAGGGATGAGTTTTCAAGTGATTTTAGCATAACAGCAGGGGACTCATCTATTGTAACTCCTACAAAAGCACTCTCGTATTTATGACTATTATTGTGAAGCATTTTAGGAGATAACTCTCTATTCTCAGGAGTGATAAGGCCAAGTTCTGCCATAAGCTGGCATCCGTTACATACACCTAAACTCAAAGTGTCTTCTCTTTTGTAGAAGTTGTCAATAGCTTCTTTGGCTTTTGAATTATAGAGGAATGCACCTGCCCAGCCTTTTGCAGAGCCTAAGGTGTCTGCGTTTGAGAATCCTCCAACGAATACTGCAATCTTTACATCTGTAAGATTCTCTCTGCCAGATATGAGATCAGTCATATGAACATCTTTAACTCTGAATCCCGCTTTATAGAAGGCAAATGCCATCTCCCTGTCTCCGTTGGACCCCTTTTCTCTTATTATTGCAGCAACTGGAGCATCAACAGAAGTGTTATCCGGAATAACATAGTTCTCAAGATTGCCTTTAAATGCCGGAGGAAAGTTATATCTGAGAGGCTGGACATTGAAATTCTGGAAACGTTCAAGTGCAAGAGCTTCTCCTGTTTGCCTGATGTCATGAAGATATGATGTCTTCATCCACAGATTCCTCATCTGGTCAATATCAAATATTTCAGTCTGTTTGTTTAGGGTAACCTTCCCAACCCTCTCTTCGCACCAGTTTCCAATATTATATATTAAAACGTTGTTTCTATCAGATATGTCTTCTATATTTTTTAAATCTGAATTTCTGATTTGAATCAAAACTCCCGGCATTTCAGAGAATAAAACTTTGACAAGATCCTTTTCTCCAATTGAATTTAGATTTATGATAAATCCCCCATCCACATTTGCGAATGACATCTCAAGCAGTGTAGTAATCATGCCTCCCGATGAGATATCATGTCCGGCCAACAGCAGACCATCTTTGATAAAATCCTGAACTGTGTTGAAACACTTTGTAAAATATTCAGCATCATTTACATCAGGAGTTGAGTTACCCAACTGGCCGGTAACCTGTGCAAGGGCAGAGCCTCCAAGTTCAAAGCTCCTCTCTGTAATTGGGTTAAAAGGAAGATAAATAATTGCAGACTCCTTCTCCTTCGCAAATACCGGTTTAACAGTATTTCTGATATTCTGAGATTCTGCAACTGCAGATATAATTACTGTACCAGGTGATATAACCTTGTCTCCATCCGGATATTTCTGGGTCATAGAGAGTGAGTCTTTTCCGGTAGGAATATTAATTCCAAGTTCGATTGAAAAATCACTTGCCGCCTTTACAGCCTTATATAAACGTGCATCCTCTCCTTGATTTCTGCAAGGCCACATCCAGTTAGCCGATAAAGAGACACCCTTGAGCCCCTGTTCAAGCGGAGTCCATACAATATTTGTAAGAGCCTCGGCAATGGCCAGTCTGCTTCCTGATGCCGAATCAATTATTGCCGATGCCGGAGCATGGCCGATTGATGTAGCGATTCCGCGGTAATCCATGTAGCCGATTGCTGTAACACCCAGGTTGTTAAGTGGGAGCTGAATCTCTCCGACTGTCTGCTGAAGAGCTATAAGTCCGCTTACAGACCTGTCTACCTTGTTTGTAAGCCAATCCTTGGATGCGACAGATTCAATCTGCAAAACCTGCTCGGTGTAATACTGAATCTCTTCAAAATCATATTCAAGGGGGTCAAATCTCTCTCTTATTTCAATATCCTCCATAACGGTTTTAGGAGTTGATCCCAATAGATCTTTTACCTCCAGGTCGAATGGCTTTTCGTTTGTTTTTGTGTTAACAAAAGTGAAATTGTGCTATCATTCCCATTCGCTCCTGAGATTCGTTGCCGATAATCTCTTTAGCAGATAGAGTAGGGTCTCCCACAGGCAGGTTGTCAATGTAAATGTCTCCTCCAGTCTCTTCTACCAATTCAGAAAGTGAATTAAGGTGCCCTCCCGCTCCGTGATCGTGTACTGAAACGATAGGGTTCGAATTGCTTTCGGCCAAACCTCTTAAGGCGTTATACACCCTCTTTTGCATCTCTGGATTTGAACGCTGTACTGCGTTAAGCTCTATGCTGTTTTCAAATTCTCCTGTTGCAACAGAAGAGACAGCACCGCCTCCCATTCCGATTCTGTAGTTGTCTCCACCCATTACAACCACTTTGTCACCTTTTTCAGGAGAGTGTTTAAGTGCATACTCTTTTTTTGCATAACCCACACCGCCAGCAAGCATAATTACCTTGTCATAGCCATACTGATTCCACCCCTCTCTGTGTTCAAAGGTGAGCAAGCTTCCGCAAATTAATGCCTGGCCGAATTTATTTCCAAAGTCGCTGGCACCGTTGGATGCCTTTGTTAATATCTCTTGAGGAGATTGATACAGCCACTCCCTCTCCGGGGTGTTTTCCCAGTCTCTTCCGTCTGTGTCAAGCCTCGGATATGAAGTCATATATACTGCTGTTCCGGCTACCGGATATGAACCTCTGCCGCCGGCCATCCTGTCTCTTATCTCTCCGCCCGAGC
>CAZPRX010000025.1:3720-11416 GCA_964588835.1 uncultured Muribaculaceae bacterium | reverse complement strand
GTCAGGAAATCTAAGCAATCTGGCTTCGTTCTTATCAGCTGCATTTGATACGTTTGAAAACAAAGCAGAACCGGCAACCAGAATGGCTGCAAACAATAGTTTCTTATAGTTTTTCATATGTTAATAAAGTTAAATGATTCTTTGACATTTATAAGACGAATAAGTTTAATGATAATTGCAAATAATTAATTTTTCACTACTTTTGCAATCCCTAAATACCAGCAAGCCCAGATGGCGAAATTGGTAGACGCGCTGGTTTCAGGGACCAGTGACCGAAAGGTTGTGCAGGTTCGAGTCCTGTTCTGGGCACTTCAAGGTGACTATTTTTATAGTCGCCTTTTTTTTTATTACATTTGATAATAATATTAAATGGCATCCGTAATGAAAAAGATAACTCTTTTCTCGGGTAAGGCTCTTGCAGCTACCTTCTTTGTAGCACTAGGGGGCCTTTTAAGCATAAGTGCAGTTGTTGCAAATGAACAGACTCCCAAGCCTATTCCAGAAGATGTATTGGTTGTTTTGAATAACTCCTGCGGTAAATGTCACAATCAGGGAGGAAGCGGTGCAGCTCTTGCAAATCTCAACCTTACTAAGTGGGACAATTACGACGCAGTAAAACAGGCTAAAAAAGCCGAGGCAATATGCAGAACAATCACTACCGGGAAAATGCCACCCAAATCATTCTTAAGGAAAAATCCTCAGGCTGTACTTACTGACCAGCAAAAAACACTTGTCTGCAACTGGAGCAAACAATAAGTCTGATAATTATTATCAATTCTTAATGTACAATCTGCTGCCGCAGCTGTTGTAAGATATCCTGATATCTTTCAGATTTCTTTTAAAGTAACAATAGCTATCTATCCCTGTGCAATGGCACAGAGAGGCACTCTTCAAATTACTTCCTGCCAACTCATTTGATATAAACTGAAGTCTGCTTTCAGACGCACTCCTTGTATGTAATCCCCCAATTATATTAAAAACCGGTAAATTGAAATACTCCTCAGCCGAGCGAATAATGTTTGTCATCCCCCTGTGAGAACATCCAGAAATAACGGTTAAACATTTACCATCATTAAAAACAAGGTAGAGCTCATCATCAAAAGAGTCATCTTTAATAAAGCTGGTATCTGAATAATTAAATATTTTAATCTTAGGCATAAGAAAAAGGCCTGGTGAAACTTCAGCGGGGCTATTTACAAAATTAAGCCGACCTTCAGATAGGGAGCTGTTATGATTAAATCCAATAAATCTATCCCCGTTGTATTTGGGTTTTAGTGCAGTCTCTTTTATGAAGAGTGTGGCCTTTGTATTTATTCTGAGGAAATGGTCCAGTCCGCCTGCATGGTCATAATGTCCGTGACTAATAATAACACTATCAATCAATGAGAGATCAACATTCATGACTTTAGCATTTTTCTCAAAAAGATCTCCCTGGCCGGTGTCAAACAAATGTCTTGATACAACCTCGCCATCATCTCCGAACATCTCAAGCAACAGAGAGAGGCCGTGCTCTGCACCAAGCCCCTCATCTGTAGCATGATTTTCAACAAGTGTTGTAATTTTTAATGAAACCATTATTTGATCAGGTAGTTATCGTATCAACCAGTTTCACAAAAGCACTATATATTTGTTTATCCGATGTAAGATCGCCCATTTTCCCTCCGTCACAACTAATGCCTACGCTTTCATTAACGGGTATTTGAGCTAGCAGAGGTATACCGAATTCTGCGGCAAGTCTCTCTCCACCACCTTTTCCAAAAAGAAAATATTTTTCATCAGGGTGAGCAGCAGGGGCAAACCAAGACATATTCTCGACAACACCTATCACGGGTATACCTATCTGAGGATTCCTGTACATTGCTATTGCTTTTTCCACATCATCCATAGCCATCATCTGAGGGGTCGTTACAAAGATTACCCCATCTGCAGCCATATTCTGAAGAATTGTAATATGGATATCTCCTGTTCCCGGAGGAGTATCAATAATTAAATAATCTAGCTCACCCCACAGTGTATCATTAAGTAGCTGGGACAATCCGCTCGATGCCTTGGGCCCTCTCCATATAACAGGCTCCTTTGTATCCAGCAAAAAACCGATTGACATTAGCTTAATCCCAAAATTAATGAATGGAACAAGGTAACTCTTACCATCCTTCTCCACCACAAAGGGCCTTTTACCTTTAAGATTAAACAGAAGAGGCAGGGATGGGCCATAGATATCGGCATCCAACAGCCCTACAGAATATCCCTCTGATGCAAGGCTCATTGCTATTCCGGCTGCTACAGTTGATTTACCCACTCCGCCTTTTCCTGAGGCTACTACAATTATTTTATTTATACCCGATGGTTTGTTTTTTACAAATTGCTCTTGATTTTCCATTTCGTTACTATTGTATTATTTTTTTCCAAATATTGATAATCTCTTTACTGACCTTTGAGTGGGGATTCCACTCAACTATTGACTTTCTGTTTACCATTGCCTCCACAACGTCTGGATCAAACGGGATTTTCCCGACTAACTCCACACCCCTTGAGTTGCAGAAATCAACAACTTTATCCGTAATCTCATATGAGAGATCATATTTATTTATTACAACACCCTTTTTGACATCGTAATTCTCCAGAAGTTCCATAGTCCTTTCAAGGTCGCTCTTTGCAGAGAGTGAGGGTTCAGTTACAACCAAAACATAATTCACTCCTGATATTGAAGAAATTACAGCACAACCTATTCCCGGAGGAGAATCAATAAGAATTGTTTCAATATCATTAACAACTGCAATCTCGCGGCACTTGTTTCTTACCATTGCAACTAACTTTCCCGAATTCTCCTCTCCGGGCTCAAGCCTTCCATAGACCATTTTGCCATTTCTGAAAGTTCCGGAATGCATTCTGCTCATATCACTCATCTCCATTGATATTGCTTTTGCAGGACAAACCCTTTCACATAATTTGCAACCATCACAAGAGATATGGTCTATTAAATACTTGCCATCCGTAAAAGATATAGCATTGAATCTGCAGTACTCCTGACACAATCCACAAATACTGCATTTTTCAGAATCAATAACAGCCTTTTCTCCAGACACATAAATATCAGAAGACTCGATAACAGGCTCCATTATAATATGGAGATTTGCTGCGTCAACATCGCAGTCTGCCAAAACAACATTATTTTTACCTAATGTTGCAAATGCAGCTGTCACGCTGCTTTTCCCGGTTCCCCCTTTACCGCTTATTACAGCAATTTCATTTATCATGATATCTTCCCTCCTGTCTTGTCAATCAGAATCCTCGCTAGTGATGAAAACTTTGCTGCAATAACCGGTCTGCCCAGTACAACTAGCTCCCCTTTAGAATAAACCGATGCTATCTCTTTGTCAAAGGGAATCTCCATTATCAGGTCAATTTTTTCACTCTCAAGAAAATCATGCACACCCCTGTTTCCTAAGCCAGCTCTGTTAATAAGAACAGAGAATGGCTTACCCATCTGTCTCAATATTTCAACAGAAAGTTTAAGATCGTTCAGTCCAAAAGGGGTAGGCTCTGTAACCAGCAGAACATAGTCAGAAGAATTTACTGTATGTATAAAGGGACATGATGTCCCGGGAGGAGAATCAAATATCACTAAATCTGCTGATGTTGATTTAATTGCACTCTTAAGGACTGGTACCGGAGTGTATACTCCTACTTTTAAACGTCCTTCAGTTATTTTACAACTATCCCCATCTGAAAATTTTATAACCTCTCCCAAAACCATATCCTTTTCAGTAATGGCTCCAAATTCACAAGCAACAACACATGCTCCGCAACCATGACACATCTCCTCAACAACTTTCGTCTTCTCTCTCTCCTTAAGGATAAGTATTGCATTATACATACACCACTCCTGACATTTCCCACAATAAGTACATATTGAAGAGTCAATAACCGGGACCTTTTGAGTCACTGATTTTCTTTCAAGTTCATCAACATTAAAGAAAGAGACTGCATTAGGCTCCTCAGCATCACAATCGGTAAGTGCTGCATTAACTCCTTGTTCAATAAAAGTGTGATACAAGTTTGTTGAGACAAATGTTTTTCCCGTCCCCCCTTTGCCGCTGGCAATAGCTAGTTTAAACATTTTTAATGATCACATTTGTTGGCGCCGGTTTCAAGTACATCGCCAAGACAATCCACAACAAGTTCACGAGCCGCTTTCTGAGGAGCCCCCATGTGAACCTTAATACCGTTCTGAACCAAAATTGACTGAGCATGTTGCCCCATGCCACCGGCAATAACATCAGTTACCTTCTCTCCATATAACCACAACGGCAATACCCCCGGTTCATGAGGTGGCGGAGATGAAACAATCTCTGATATGATTTTTTTGTCTTCAGTATCTATAAAGGCAAACTCAGTACAATGTCCAAAGTGAGAACATAAAGCTCCATTTTCCAATGGAACAGCAAATCTTCTTTTCATAACCTCTATTTTTTGTTTTTTTCTAATAGTTCGATAATCTGTTGAATAGTTTTTTCCTCTTTTATCATTACAAGCTGCATTTCCAGGCTGTCAAAAATATTCTTAACCTTATTCCCGAATTCCCCTGACACAACTTTCTCAACTCCCCTGGAAGCAACAAGTCTTGCCGAAGCAACTCCTGCTCCCTCAACACTATCTGCATTTGTATTAGGAATAAACTCTACAGAGCCGTTTTCTGAATCATAGATTACAAAATACGAGCATCTCCCAAAGCGTCTGTCCATCTTTGAATCCAGGGTGTTACCTGTGGATGTTATTACTGTTTTCATTATATTTTTTAATTTTTTTTGACCCGCACAAAGAGCACTCTGTTGCGGGGTTCTGTTTGTCTGAATGATTAAAAAGGCAGTTGCAACTTTTACACTTAAACCAGCTGCTATCAAAGTAGACTTTGCCACCCTCAAAAACAATCGGCCTGCCCTCAACAAAAGCAAGTGCAATTTTTCTTCTTGCACTCTCGTAAATTCTTGCAAAAGTTGATCTGGATACCCCCATCTCAATGGCGGCCTTAACCTGTCCCAATAAAAGATGGTCACTCAGTCTTATTGATTCGTATTCTTCAAGATCAAGAACCACTGCGTGTTCTTCACCAGTTTTACCTATAGTCCTGTACCCCTTGAATTCAGGGGGATTCAGCATCTTCCTCTTTAATTTTGGTCTTGGCATAATAATGAGCAATTGTCCACTACAAAGGTAATGGACAATTGCTCATTTCAAAACTTTTTTTTACAACGGGACAGAAAAATAAAAAATGCTCCCTTTACCCGGCTCAGAATCCAGCCAGATAGAACCCTTTAGCTTTTCAACGTAACCTTTTACAATTGAAAGCCCTAATCCGGAACCCTCTATGCTTCTTATATGCTCAAGGTTTGCCTGAACAAACCTGTCAAATATGGCGTGATGCCTCTCTTTTTCAATTCCATGACCTGTATCTTTGACGTAAAAGAGAACTGTATCACTTTTTCCCATAAGGCATCCCACTTCTACAAATCCAATATCAGTATATTTAATTGCGTTGTTGATTAAATTTGTGAGAATTCCCTCAAGAAGATATTTGTCAGTTTTTAAATGCAGATTTTTGACGTTGGGATTAATTTCGATTCTGAGATCAAGCCCCTTTTTAAAAGCTTTCAACTGAAAGAAACTATTAAGATACTGGAGTAGTTCGTTTAAATCAACCTCTTCTGTTTTAACAGGGAGAAGGCCGGACTCAATCTTCGAAATTTCAATGATGTTATTTATAGTTTGGAGTAGTCGTTCAGCACTCTCCATAGTAAGGTCCAGATACATATTTCTCTCATCATCTGTACAATCCTCGTCTGTAAGAAGCTGTACAAACCCCATTATTCCATTCAAAGGGGTCCGGATTTCATGGCTCATATTCGCAAGAAAAGCCGATTTTAGTCTGTCGCTCTCCTCCGCCTTTACCTTTGCCTGTATAAGCTTTTCAATCATAGACATCTTTTGCAATACAAGCCCAAGCTCATGTGCAACCATCTCTAATAGTTTAATGCTCGCCTCATCGTATGCATTGGAATCAGTGTAACTCTGGACAACAATTACCCCAAGCCTCTCATCCTCGACGATAAGCGGGACTCCGAGCCAGCACTCTGCAGGAGTGCCAAAATCATAGCCTGTCCTCTGAGCATATTCTACAGAATCTTTTTTTAGATAAATCTTTGGTACACCTGCTTTTATAACAAGTCCTGAAAGAGACTCATCGGCCTTCCACTCATCAAAAAAGTCTTTCTCGTCAATATATACAAGCTTTCTTAGTGTATCCCTTTTTTCATCATACAGAGCTACAAAAAAATTAGTTGTATCAATAACCTTGCTCAGTTCATCCCTTACTCCTGCCAGATACTCTTCAATATTATTTGTTGAAAAGGATGCTTTTGTAATGTTATACATAACATCTCTGAACATCTCCATCCTCTTTCTGGACGATATATCTGTGTCTGAACCTCTGTAACCATAAACATCTCCGTCTGGATTGATCAGAGGATATCCGTTTGAAGCAACATGCATAATCGAACCCTCCTTAGTGACGATAGTGTTCTCATAGTTGTCAATCGATATCCGCTTAGTTATGGCTCTGATTGCAAAATCCTTGATAGCCTCGATATCTGAAGGTGGAGCTAATTCATAAATATATTTCTTCCCAACAATCTCTTCAGGTTTATAGCCGATAATTGCTTCTGAATTGTCACTGATGTAAGTGTACAAGCAGTTTGTGTCTATTTCCCATCCTATTGTCCTGCTATCGTTTGCAAGCTGCTTATATCTTGTCTCGGCCTCAACTAAAGCATCTTTTGTCTTTACAAATTCTGTTATAAACTCTGTGTATATAACAATCCCACCTATTTTGTTATCGGAGTCATACCATGGTCTGCTCTCCCATCTCATCACCTCTTTTGTACCATCCGGTCTCTCAAAGATATCATAATCGTGCCTTAGCACTTCTCCTTTAAGTGATTTACTATGAATATCTTTCCATTTATCCTGAAGAGTGCCAAATGCGTCGTACATGCGTTTCCCGTAAAGATTATGTGCCGGCAGTCTGAAATCTTCTATGAATTTCTCGCTTGCAAATACGAATTTGAGATCATTATCAAGAACACAGACTGCGGAGTAATCGTTCTTGAGAATATAGTCCATCAATTGCTGGCTATGGCTGTAAAACTCTTCACTCTTCTTTTTATCGGTTATATCTACTATTGTTGCAACGTAAAAGAGAGGCTCTCCGGCGGCATTCTTATGGAGGTTTGTATTAATATCGGCCCAAAGAAATGAACCATCTTTTTTTGAAAACCGCTGCTCGTATCTGAGGGAGCTCTCTCTGCAATCTCTAATTGAATCAGGTATCAGAAACTCCTTCCACTCATCCGCACTCACCTCACCCTGCGAGTATCCGAGCATCTTGTAGAATGCTAAATTGGCTGTAACAGAGCCGTTTCTTCTGATGATTACCATTCCGGCATTTGACGTCTCCAGAAGAGCTTTAAAAAGCTCTTTGAGTTCATCGGGGTTATCAAATGATATCATAGTGTAAAATATTTCTCATCAAAGATATTAATTAAAAAGTTAATTTTTTTTTATCAACTTCTTTTTACTTACTTCGCACAATATTAATAGGGCTATTAAATAGGGTTATTAACTCTTTAACCAACTAATA
>CAZPRX010000025.1:0-3710 GCA_964588835.1 uncultured Muribaculaceae bacterium | reverse complement strand
AGGGTACGCAATGACCCACACTACTGATATTGCTCGTGAAGCGGGATGTAATCAGGCACTTGTTCACTATTACTTCAGGAGCAAAGAGAGGCTATTTGACCTCTTTTTTGAGAGTAAGGTGAAGCTGTTTATTGCTGTATTTCTATCTGTCGGTAATGAAGAGGAATTATTTCAAAATAAATTGAGAAAAAAAATTGAGGCCCACTTTGACATTTTAAGGAGTAATCCCAGACTCCCTTTTCTGCTGTTCAACGAAATTTCAACAAATAATAAAAGGTTGGAAAACATTAGACAGAACCTTGGAGAGATTCCCTCAACTCTACTCGCAAAACTTGATTTAGAACTAGAGGATCTCTACAAAAAAGGAGAAATCAATAAAATTGCTGCTGTAGATTTAATGCTTTCAATAATATCACTGAATGCAATTATGTTCATCGCAGATCCCATTGTAAGAATAATGACAAACAGCAGCGAAAAGGAGTTTACACAGATGCTTGACAGACGCAGAGAGGAGAACGTTCAGACGATTCTGGCCAGGCTGCACCCCAGGGGCAAAACTGCACCCCAGGCACCCCAGGGGTAAAGTGTCAAAGCGCTAGCAATTAATAACTTAAAGAAATAAAATAATTTATATATGAAGCTGAATATCAACAATTTGACACTTTACCCCTGGGGTGTCTGGGGTGCAGTTTTGCTCTTCTTGTGTGTAACGTCTATAAGTTTGTGGGGGCAGGATAGACCAAAATGGTCAATTGAAGAGCTGCAGCTGAGGGCTGAGAAGAATTATCCTTTGGCTAAGCAGTATGGGCTGATTGAGCAGAGCAGAGATTATACATTGTCGAATGCGTCAAAGGGGTATTTGCCTCAGTTGGGATTGAGTGCAAGGGCAACTTTTCAGTCTGATGTTACTCAGCTGCCTGCTGCAATGCCGGGTGTAAAGCCTATGAATAAAGATCAGTATCAGGCTGTTGTGGAGTTAAGCCAGACAATCTGGGATGGTGGTGCAATAGAGGCGCAGAAAAAACTGGCCAGGGCATCATCGGAAACAGAATTAAAGAGGGCTGAAGCAGAACTTTATGCTGTAAGGGAGAGGGTAAATCAACTCTTTTTTGGCACTCTGCTTATTGAGGAGCAGTTAAGGCAGACAGACATTTTGATATCTGAACTTAACAACAGCTTCAAGAAAATCTCTGCATTTGTAGATAACGGAGTAGCTACAAAATCAGACCTTGATGCGGTGAGGGTGGAGATTCTTAAGGCCGGTCAAAAGAGGGAGGAGTTGACGATGACAAATTCCACATACAGAGAAATGCTTGCAGCGTTAACTGGTGTGCAGGAGGTAAAGGATAATATCTTGATAAAACCTAAGGCAGATTCGTACAAAGCTTCCGGAAACATTAATCGCCCTGAACTTGGTGTGTTTGACTCGCAAATGAAATTGCTGACAAGCCAGGAGAGTGGTTTAAAGGCCTCAACTATGCCTCGGCTTAACCTCTTCTTGCAGGGAGGATATGGGAATCCGGGGTTGAACATGCTTAAAAATGAGTTTTCAACGTATTATATTGGTGGAGTTAGGCTTGTGTGGAATTTTGGCTCTTTTTATACAAAGAATAACTCACTTAAGCAGCTTGAGAGCAGCAGAGAGAGGATAAGAGTTCAGAGAGAGACTTTTTTGTTCAACAATTCGCTGGCCGAGAGGCAGCAGATTAATGAGGTGGACAAGCTGGTAAAACAACTCGCTGCAGACGAAGAGATAATCGGCCTGAGGGAGGGTATAAAAAAAGCGGCAGAGGCAAGGCTTGAGGAGGGGACAATATCTGTCTCTGACCTGATAAGGGAGATTAGTGCCGAGAATATGGCGAGGCAGGAGAGGGCAACTCATGAAATCATGCACCTTATGGCAATTTATTCAATCAAGTATCTTAAAAACAACTAATCATATGAAATCTAATAGTAGTCTTGGACGATTTGTTAAGCAAAAAATATTGGTGGCTTTTCTAGCCGGATTAAGTTTGGTTGCGATATCTATCTCTTGCGGAAGGGAGAGTGGAATACATGATGCATCGGGAACTTTTGAGGCGACTGAGATATTGGTATCATCTGAGGTGAGCGGAAAGATTCTTGAGTTAAATATTGATGAGGGTGATAGTGTTGTGGGCGGCGCGGTGCTGGGTCAAATTGATACTGTTCAATTGTTCCTTAAAAAGAGGCAGCTTCTTGCAACAGTGCGGGCATTGGAGGCGCGCCGCCCCCAGGTGGGCAAACAGATAGCTGCCATCGAGGAGCAAATATCTGTACAACACAGGGAGAGAGAGAGGGTTGAGAGACTGGTTAAAGCCGACGCAGCCACCCGCAAGCAGCTGGATGATATTAATTCTTCTATCTCTGTTCTGGAGAAACAACTTGACGCTCAACGCTCATCGCTTACCAACACTTCAGGAGGAATAACTGAAGATGCTGCTGCTCTGATGCTTCAGGTGGAGCAGATAAACGACCAGTTAAACCGTAGCAGAATCAGCTCCCCTATTTCCGGAACCGTTTTGGCCAAATATGCAGAGATGGGTGAAATAACTGCTGCAGGAAAACCGATGTTTAAGGTTGCAAATATGAATGATATGTATCTCAAAGCATATATCACATCTGACCTTCTCACACAATTAAAACTTAATCAGGAGGTGAAAATCTTTGCCGATTTTGGGGAAGAGGAGAGCCGGGAGTACAAAGGTGAGGTAATATGGATTTCTGATAAGGCCGAGTTCACACCTAAAACTATTCAGACCAGGAGTGAAAGGGAGAATCTGGTTTACGCAGTTAAAATTGTAGTTAAAAATGATGGATTTCTCAAGATAGGCATGTATGGCGGAGTTGAACTTTAAAGTCATTAGTGTTAAGGCACTTGCCAAAAACTTTGGCAAGGTGAGCGGGGGCGGCGGCTCCGCAGGCGGAGCTGTCGCCGCCGTGGCAGGTCTCTCGTTTGAGGTTGAGAGGGGTGAGATTTTTGGGGTAATCGGGCCGGATGGTGCGGGGAAAACCACGCTTTTCAGGATATTGACTACTCTGTTGCTGCCGGATAGTGGTGAGGCGAGTGTTATGGGGTTTGATACGGTTAGGGATTACAGGGAGATAAGAAAAATTGTGGGATATATGCCGGGGCGATTCTCTCTTTATCAAGATCTTACAGTTGAGGAGAATCTAAGAATTTTTGCAACGCTGTTCAACACAACAATTGAGGAGAACTATCACCTTATTAAGGATATTTACAGCCATTTAGAACCATTTAAAAAACGGAGAGCAGGCGCTTTGTCCGGAGGGATGAAACAGAAGCTTGCGCTAAGCTGCGCCTTAATACACAAGCCGGAGGTGCTTTTTCTTGATGAGCCTACAACGGGAATTGACCCTGTTTCTCGTAAAGAGTTGTGGGAGATGCTTGGAAGACTTAAAGAGCAGGGGATAACAATATTAGTCTCTACTCCATATATGGATGAGGCATCTATGTGTGACAGGATTGCACTTATGCAGGAGGGGGAGTTTCTGAGGTGTGATACGCCTGCAGCCATAGTAAAATCTTTCAGCAAAAACCTCTTTAGTGTTAAGGGTGATAAAATGGGAGCTCTGCTTGAGGGATTAAGAAGAGTGGAAGGGGTCTCATCCTGTTTTGCATTTGGGGATTCGCACCATATAACTGCAGAAAAGGATAATGGGACTACATC
>CAZPRX010000024.1:0-11637 GCA_964588835.1 uncultured Muribaculaceae bacterium | reverse complement strand
TGGTACTATGTGCTCATAAAAAGCCATTAATTTCTTGAATTTTGCTTCTACATTATCCGGTTTCCCAAAAACAATCAAGTGTTGACCTACCCTGGGAATTATGTATAGATTCCCTTTTTCATCCACATCTATCTGTTCAATCTGAGCATCAAACAGTTCATGCTGATCAATAAAATTTCCCAAATAGACCATCTGATCGCTCCACTCTTTGTTCTCTTTAAGTCTTCCTCTGTAACCAGGAGCTACAGAGAGAGGTATATGTCCGGTAACTATTGGCACAAATGAGGTGAATGATTTAACCAACGGGAATATGTAACCACTATCATCAATGTAAAATCCGCCGTTTACTGTCTCAATTCTCAATACCGGTCTGCGTTGTTCCACTCGTACCTTCATAACTCCCGCGCCATTGTAGTTGATTTGAGAGATTTTTACAGCTGTTCTGTTGTTTAGTATCTGTTCCAGCTGGTGAAGGTTGATGTGTTTAATTTTGCTTTCACCGGCAGTAATGCCTTGTTCTCTAATTAGTTCGCCTATCTCTTCAATGCTTACAAATTGGTTTACACTACTATCCAGAATTGATATCTCAACTCTTTTGCATACAACCTTTGCACTCCCGCTCCTCTCAAGTTTGGTAGAGAGAATGAAGTAAGCTATCAACGCTCCGACAAGCAGAAGATAACCGGTATATATGGCAATTTTCCTAAACATTGTACTTCTTTTTAAGCATCTCTGCCAATGGATCAATAAACCTGTCAATATCTCCCGCCCCAAATGTTATTAGAATATCGGGCTCCATTGACTCCACTTTTTTTAGCAAACTACCCTTTGAAACTATTTGCTTTTTTGCCAGCTTCATCTTGCTGAATATTATTTCCGATGTGACTCCCTGGATAGGCAACTCCCTTGCAGGATATATATCCATAAGCAGTAATTCGTCAAGCATATCCAGACTTACTGCAAAGTCATCTGCAAAATCTCTTGTTCTTGTGTAGAGATGAGGCTGGAATATCCCTGTAAGTTTTCTTCCGGGAAATATGTTTCTTATTGATGAAATTGCTGCCGATATCTCTCTTGGATGATGTGCATAGTCGTCAATATAGGCAATCTGCGGAGTGTTAATATGGATATCGAACCTTCTCTCCACTCCGTTAAATGTAGCAAGAGCCTCTCTTACTTTACCATCCTCCACTCCGTTAAGAAGAGCTGCAGCAGAAGCGGCTATTGCATTTTCTACGTTTACCCATCCGGGTATTCCAACTTTGCAATTCTCAATAACCCCTTTTGGGTGTACCAGTGAAAAGCGAAAATATCCACCCTGCAGAGGAACAATGTTGTCTGCATAAAAGTCACCACCCTCGTTAAAAGAGTATTTGTAAACCTTTACCCCTTTATTCAGTTCTGCTTTTACCTCTATGTTTTCTTTCAGTATGAGATTCCCTTCTGATTTTACCTGTGATGCAAATTCTGCAAATGCATCTTTTATGCTCTGATGATTTCCGTAAATATCCAGATGATCTGCATCTGTTGATGTGATGATTGCTGTATCCGGCCATAGCTGCAGGAATGACCTGTCAAACTCATCGGCCTCAGCAACAAGAAATTCGCTCTTAGAGAGGAGCAGATTAGTATGGTAATTTTTTGATATTCCTCCAAGAAATGCGGTGCAGCCCACTCCTGATGAAGTCATTATATGAGCAAGCATTGTGGAGGTAGAGGTCTTTCCATGTGTTCCTGCAACGGCAAGAGTTCTTTTGGAGGAGGCAACCTCACCAAGGGCAAGGGATCGTTTTATTAATCTAAAGTTATTTGCTCTGAAAAAGCCTAGCTCTCCCATGTCTGAAGGAACTGCGGGAGTATAAATAACGAGAGAATCCTCTTTACTACTCTTAACTTCCTGAGGGATAAGCTCAGTATTGTCTTCGAAGTGGATTGATATTCCCTCTTTTTCAAGTTCGGCTGTAATTTTTGAAGGAGTTTTATCATACCCTGCAACAAATGCTCCTGCATGGTTGTAGTACCGTGCAAGTGCGCTCATTCCTATTCCGCCTATACCTATAAAATATACACTCCTCATTTCTCTCTTCTTATTAACTTGTATAATTCATTTACAATAACAGAGGCTGCATCAGTATATGCCATCTGTTTGATTTTCTCCTCCAGCTCCTCTATCCTCAATCTGTCTTCAATCAGCTCTGCAGCTGAATTCATCAAATATTCACTCGCTTCAGAGTCTTTGATCATCATTGCCGCACCATTTTTTACCAGAGTCATTGCGTTATGAGTCTGATGATCCTCAGCCACCATGGGTGATGGAACAAATATGCATGCTTTGCCGGCAATGCTGAGTTCCGATATTGTACCTGCTCCAGCTCTTGTAACTATAACATCTGCAGCGGCAATCGCCAGGTCCATCCTGTCAAGGAATGCAAAATGGTTTACATATGCTCTGCTGTTAGATGCCATAAACGCATCCATCTCCTCTTTATAGAACTTGCCGGTTTGCCAGATAATTCTGAAAGAGCAATTTTCATGAATCTTTATCCAATCTTGAACAGCCGTATTGAGTGTTCTTGCACCCAGGCTGCCTCCGGTTACCAGTAAAACCCTTTCGTTATCTGATATACCAAAAAAACGTTTGCCTGCCGACTTCAGTGCCGGGGTTGTCAGTTTAATCCCATCTCTTACAGGATTACCGGTTACCAATATCCTCTCCTCTGGAAAGAATCGGCCCATCCCCTCATAAGCTGTGCAAATAACAGATGCTTTTTTTGACAAAATCCTGTTCGCAAGTCCGGCATACGAGTTCTGCTCCTGTATGAGGTAGGGGATACCCCTTCTGCCGGCCATCCAAAGCAGAGGAGCACTGGCATAGCCACCTACACCTATAACTACTTTTGGATTAAATCGATCTATAATACCTCCGGCCATTCTTAAGCTTCTCAGGACTTTAAACGGCAGCAGTAAATTTGATAGCGAGAATTTTCGTTTCAATCCTGCAACAGGCAACCCCTCAATTTTATATCCTGCCTGAGGAACCCTCTCCATCTCCATTTTACCCAAAGCACCCACAAACAGGATTTCTGCATTTGGATCCTTTTTCATTATCTCATTTGCAATGGATATTGCCGGGAATATATGCCCGCCGGTACCTCCGCCGCTGATTATTATTTTGTTTACACTGTTCATAATTCAATGGCCTCCTCACCCTCTTTAAGCTCCTCTGATGATTTAGGCTGAACAACGCAGTTGCTGTTCTCTACGCTTCTGCTTACAGCCAGGATAATTCCAAAAGCAGAGCTCATGATTATCAATGATGTACCCCCTAGACTTATTAGCGGAAGCGTGTGTCCAGTAACAGGCAAGATGCTTACGTTTACGAGTATGTGAAGCATCGCCTGAGATGTAATCAACAGCCCCAGGCCAATCACCGTTATTGCCGAGAAGATCTTTGTACACCCCCGGGCAATGGCAATACACCTGTAGAGGAACCATAGGTAGAGCATAACAATAATAACCCCTCCGGCGAGTCCCCACTCCTCAACAATAATTGAGTAAATAAAATCTGAGTAAGGGTGTGGAAGTACATAACGCTGAGTGCTTTTCCCCGGTCCTTTACCTATTCCGTCTGATGAGGCAATGGCAATCTTTGCCATATCTGCCTGGAACGTTTTATCAAGAATGCGCTGTTTTTCCTGAGGAGTAAGATGGTCTTCTATTGTTTTTTCAGTTGTGAAATTCTTAATCCGTGACATCATTGTGGCTATTCTTGGAAAAACCCCAAATGTAACGTGAGCCAGAAATACAATAGCAATCAGACCTGTTGCTATCCCTGCTGACTTCACAAGGTGAGAAGTTTTAATTCCTGCAACAACCAGAACAAGAAATGAGAGACCACCAAGTACGAGTGCTGTTGATGCACTACCATTCAGAATTAGCAGAAGCACAAATCCAAGTGGAGCAATTACCCATATAAGGAACTCCTTGAAGGTTTCAAATTTATGATCTTCAAGTACTTTTGCCAGGTATAGCATTGTGGTGATTTTTGCTATCTCACTTGGCTGGAATGAGACACCAAATATTGTAATCCACCTCTCTGCATCATTAATTTTACTGCCGATTAGTACTGTCGCGATGAGAAGGCCTATACTCAGGGCCATCCCCAGATATGAAATAAGTCTGTACCAGCCTAAAGGGATTCTTGAGCATATGTATAAAGCTGTTAAACCGAGGATTACAAATCTCAGCTGCTTTAAAAGATAAAAGAATGTGCTCCTCTCTTCCCGGAAAGCCAGTGAGCTGCTTGATGAATATACAGCAGCTATGGAAATCAGAGAGAGGGCAATCACAATTACCCATATCACCTTGTCTCCCTTGAGCCTGTTTATTAACTTATCTTCCATGTCATTTAGAGCGAAGCAACTGCCTCCTTGAATTGTTTTCCTCTGTCTTCGTAATTCCTGAACAGGTCAAAACTAGCACAGGCAGGTGATAATAAAACAGTCTCACCCGATTTTGCCACTCTGTAAGCTGTTTCAACTGCCTCTTTTGCAGAGCCTGTATCGTATATTTCATCTACAAGAGTTCCAAACTCTTCGTGAAGCCTTGTATTATTGACTCCCATGCAAATGAGCACTCTTACTTTATCCTTTACCAGATCGTACAGAGGAGTGTAGTCGTTACCCTTGTCTTTTCCTCCTGCTATCCATACAACACTGGTCTTCATGCTCTCAAGAGCATACCAAGTAGAGTTAACGTTAGTGGCTTTTGAGTCATTTATATATAGTACATTTTTTACTTTTAGAACATTCTCCAGTCTGTGCTCAACACCTTTGAAACTTGAAAGACTCTCCCTCAAAACGTTATTGCTGATCTGGAGCACCTTGCCTGTGATTGCAGCAGCCATAGAGTTGTAAATATTGTGTTTGCCCTGAAGTGAGAGTTCGTTGACAAACATTTGATACTCATCACTATTATAGACTACATGCATCTGGTCGTCTCTTACGAAAGCACCCTCTTCCACTTCATGATTCTGACTGAATGGGAGTTGCTTAGCCTGGAGAACAATTTTGTTAAGGTGGGAAATACTTATCTCGTCATCAGCACAGAAAATAAAACAATCATCTGAAGACATATTCCTTGTGATTCTGAATTTTGCCTTGATATAATTCTCCATGTTGTTGTCATAACGGTCCAGATGATCTGGAGTGATATTAAGCAACACAGCTATATCGGCCTTGAAGTCATACATTCCCTCAAGCTGGAAACTGCTTAGCTCAAGAACGTAATAGTCGTAATTTTTTGTCGCGACCTGAAATGCGTAGCTCTGACCAATATTTCCAGCAAGCCCCACGTTGAGACCCGCATTTTTCATGAGGAAGTAGATGATAGATGTGGTAGTTGTTTTTCCATTACTCCCGGTTATGCAAATCTTTTTTGATTTGTCGTACCTCCCTGCAAATTCAATTTCTGAAATGACAGGAATTCCCTGAGCGAAGATTTCGTCCATGATAGGGACAGTATCGGGAATGCCAGGGCTTTTGATAACCTCATCGGCATCCATTATTTTCTCCCTTGTGTGGCCGCCGTCTTCGTAAGGGATGTTGAACCTTTCCAGCATTGCTCTGGCGTCATCCTGCAGCATATTACAATCAGAAAGGAATGTCTCGTGTCCTTTAACCATTGCAAGAATTGCTGCACCCACACCGCTCTCTCCGCCTCCCAAAACTACTACTTTTGACATATCTATCTAATTTTCAATGTTACTACTGTAATGACTGCTAGGATGATTGCAATAATCCAGAATCTGGCAACAATTTTTGCCTCCGGCAGAGCTCTCTGCGGTTTTTGAATTATTGAAGGAATCCCCTCCTTCTGGAAATGGTGATGCAATGGAGCCATCTTAAATATCCTTACACCCTCTCCATATTTTTTCCTTGTGTATTTAAAATAGAGTCTCTGAACTATTACTGAAAGACTCTCAACGAAGAATATTCCGCATAAAATGGGGATAAGCAACTCTTTCCTGATCATAATGGCTGCAACTGCAATAATGCCACCGATTGCAAGTGAACCTGTGTCACCCATAAACACTTGTGCCGGATACGAATTATACCATAAAAATCCCACCAGTGCCCCGATGAAAGCAGCGAGCACAACTACAAGCTCTCCTGTATTGGGTATGTACATTATATTAAGGTAGTTTGCATAAATAGTGTTACCGGACAGGTAGGCAAGAACTGCGAGAGTCACTCCCACTATTGCCGAGACTCCTGTGGCCAGCCCATCCATTCCATCTGTTAGGTTTGTGCCGTTTGAAACAGCCGTCACTATAAATATTACAATCAGTACATATATTATCCATCCTATCTTCTGACCTGCTTCGCCTCCTACAGGAGAGAGCCATGCGTAATCAAACTCATTGTCTTTTACAAATGGGATGGTTGTCTTTGTATTCTTTTCGTCTTTGAAATACTCTACCTTATCTGTAAATCCCTCTTGAGTTATTACCTCTGCATGTGCCTCCTTAACAGTGTCGTTTGAAGGGACCCTTACAACAGCCTGATCGCTTAAGTACAGGCTCACACCCACAATAAGGCCCAATCCTATCTGACCAAAAATCTTGAACTTCCCCTGCAGGCCCTCTTTATTCTTCTTGAATACTTTTATATAGTCATCAAGAAAACCGATAATCCCAAGCCAGACAGCTGCCAGAATCATCAGCTGAACATAAATATTGGTAAGGTCTCCAAGTAAAATGGCCGGAATCAATAGTGAAATCAGAATAATAATTCCACCCATAGTAGGGGTTCCTTTTTTCTGCATTTGACCTTCAAGGCCCAGGTCTCTTATACTCTCGCCGATTTGCTTGAGTGCTAGCCTCTTTATTATTCTCTTACCTACAAACAATGCAATCAACATAGATAATATGACAGCAGATATAGCTCTGAACGAGATATATTTAAACAGCCCAAAACCGGGAAAATCAATTGAACCTTGCAGGTAGTCAAATAAATTGTATAACATCTTTTAACTATTTAATCCGAATATTTTCACTAACTCTTCCTTATCATCAAAGTGGTGTTTTACACCTTTAACATCCTGATAATTTTCATGCCCCTTACCGGCCACAAGTACAATGCTTCCGGCATTAGCCATCATTATAGCTGCCTTGATGGCCTCTCTTCTGTCTGTAATAAACAATGTCTTTACCAGGTCATTTTTCTGGAACCCTCTTTTAATATCCTCAATAATATCATCAGGCTCTTCAAACCTGGGATTGTCAGAGGTAACTACAATCTTGTCTGAGTATTTAGCCGATACCTCTGCCATCTCCGGCCTTTTAGTCTTATCTCTGTCTCCACCGCAACCGAATACTGTTACAACATCTCTTCCATCTGCGCTATCTTTGAGAGTTTTTAGAACATTTTCCAGAGCATCAGGGGTGTGTGCGTAATCTACCACGGCTGTAATGTCATCACCGCCTTTGATATATTCCAGTCTTCCGGCAACTGTAGATAGTTTGCTCAATTCAATCAGCAACTCATCCTCATCAGCACCCAATAGCTTAGCAGCTGAGTATACGGAAAGAAGATTGTATGCGTTATGCGCTCCAATGAATCTGGTCCAAACCTCTTTACCACCTATGTTCAACATCATCCCATCAAGGCTCTTCTCCATTATTTTGCAATTAAAGTCTGCAGGAGAGAGGCATGAATATCTGAATTTGGATGCTTTTGTGTTTTGCAGCATTACCATGCCGTTTCTGTCATCAATATTGGTAAGGGCGAATGCATCAGATGGAAGATTGTCAAAGAAGCTCTTTTTTACTCTTATATACTCAGCAAAAGTTTTATGATAATCGAGATGGTCGTGGGTAATATTTGAGAATATTCCACCGGCAAAAGTCACTCCTGCAACTCTTTTTTGGTCGAGAGAGTGGGAGCTTACCTCCATGAAGCAGAATTCACAACCACACTCCTCCATTTCACTCATTAATCTGTTAAGCTGGACGGGGTCAGGCGTTGTATGAGTCGCACTTACCTCCCTGTCGGCTATATAATTTGTTATAGTAGAAAGTAATCCACACTTGTAACCCATGTTAGTAAACAACCTGTAAAGGAGAGTAGCAGTTGTCGTTTTTCCGTTTGTTCCAGTAATACCTACAACCTTCATCTTGTCAGATGGATTTCCGTAGAAGTTTGATGAAAGAATCCCAAGAGCACTGTGAGTATCGCTTACCTTTAGTATCGTACCGCTTAGGCTCTCTTCAGGGATATCCTCACATACTACTGCAGAGGCCCCTTTCTCAAATGCCATCTTGATATACTTATGTCCGTCCGAGGCAACACCCCTTTGAGCAACAAACAGATCTCCTTTGCTGCAACACCTTGAGTCAAAGCAGATACCACTTACATCCAGAGACTCTGGATTGCCACCTGCAATCTCAATCACATCTATGCCCTTTGTCAGCTTACTCAGTTTCATACTCTTCTGAAAGTTCAATTTCTATAATTCCATGCTTTTCGAGGGCGCTCCCCGATGCCGGATTTTGTCTTACTATGCGTCCTTTCCCTGAAAATTTAACTCTGTAACCTTTATTTTCGAGGATATATAAGGCGTCGCGCAATCCCATATTCAAGACATTAGGCACGCTATCCTTTATATTTGTGTAGTTCTTTATTACAGTCCTGTTAAGTGTGTCTTTTTCAACAGATAGCCATTCACCTGATACACTTCCATGAGGTTTTTCAGCAGGAAGTGCAGCCAGAAGTTTTTCTGTTTCGTCCCTTTTTCCTGATAAAATCAATGGCTTCGAAGCAGTAACCCTCCCTTTCCCATTTACAGGACTGCTCCACTGAGGGTTGTTTGCAAAAATCCTGTCTGAGATCTGCTTGAATACCGGAGCTGCCCATGAACCCCCGTAGAAGTTTGCTCTTGTCTTGTTTGTGTAAAGGACCACTATTGCGGAGTATTTTGGATTGTCACTTGGGAAAAATCCAGCGAATGAGGCCTGGTGTTTTCTGTAACCCTGTGAGTCAATATATCTGCCATCAAATGCAATCTGTGCAGTTCCGGTTTTGCCGGAAATCTTATATCTCGAATCATCAAGAGCTTTTGCCGTACCATGCTCAACCACACCTCTGAGAGCTTCGTGAACGAGTTTAATTGTAGATTCCGAGCAAATTGCTCCACTCATCTCTTGCGGCTCAAACTCTTTCTCTACAACACCATGTCTTTCAAGACTCTCAACAAAATAGGGCTTCATCATCTTCCCTCTGTTTGCGATAGCATTGTAGAAGGCCAGCGTATGCAGTGGTGTGAGCAAAGAGGCATAACCCATAGCCATCATAGGCAATGTGAGCTTGCTCCACATTGCATCACCGGGAGAGTGTATAACCGAACGACCTTCTCCCATTATGTCCAGGTTGAATTTCTCGCCAATCTTCATATTATGCAATCGGTCTACATATTTTTTCTCATTATTTGAGTAGTACTCAACAGCGAGCTTCGCAAAGGCTACATTAGAAGATTTTTCAAAAGCTTTTCTTACGTCAATCAAACCGTATCCGCCTCGTGTAACGTCTGTAAACTCTTTTGTACTGTATTTCCATCTTCCGTTACCTGCATCTATGGGAGTTTCCAGCGTTACATAGCCATCTTCAATAAGTGCTACAAGAGTTGCAAGCTTGAATGTAGAGCCGGGTTCTGTTGCCTGACTTATTGCATAGTTGAAAGATTCATCAAACTCACCATTACTCATCTTCTTCATATTTGTGACAGCTCTAACTGCACCGGTCTCAACCTCCATAACAATAGCAGTTGCCCCCTCAAAAACATCTGAAAGTGAGAGCTGATTCCTTAATGCATTTTCAGCAGCCTCCTGGATGTCAATATCTATAGTGGTTTTTACATCCATTCCGTCCTGAGGCATAATGGTCTCTTGCTCATTGACAGGCATCCATTCGCCACCGAGTAATCTCTGAACAGTCTGAATACCCGGGATACCTTTCAGGTAGTAGTCGTAACTCCCCTCTATTCCCACTCCCACACCGTTAGAATTTATAAAGCCGATAGTTCTGTATGCAAGCCGGCCGTATGGATTATTTCTTCTGTTTTTCTGCTCACTTATGAATCCACCTTTGCTTCCACGCTCTCTGAAAAGAGGGAAGCTCTTCACCTCCATAAGCTCGGAATAATCAACAAGCCTGTTCCCTATGGCTTTGTATCTGTTTCCCTTTTTTCTGGCATCAACAAGTTCTTTTTTGTATTGAACAGAGCTTTTATCCTTGAAGAAGCCCGACAGAGCGACAGATAGTGAATCAATATTGCTATTGAAAACAATCTCTTCAGGAAAAACGCAGTCCATTCTTATCTGATAATAAGGAACAGAGCTCGCCAGGGAACGGCCATCACTTGCAAGGATGCTTCCGCGAACAGACTCAATCTCCTCAGTCCTGAATGATATCTCTTCTGAGCTCACAGGGAGGTCGGCAAAAAACTGAAGGTGCACTATCCGTCCTATTACAAGGAGGGCAGATAGCACCATAAAAAAATAAATTATACCAACTCTCGATATTATATCTTTCATAATCAGTCAAGTTTGATATAAGCAGGTGGGTTGACAGGGGACTTTAGTTCAGATCCGTACTCTATCAGCTTCTTCTCAATTTCAGTTCTTTTACTTTGGTAAAGAAGTCGTGCCCTTTTGCCTGTGTAATCTGCTTTAAGATTTTTAAGCTCCCGCTGATTGTGCCTTTCGTTTATAAGTTTACCTTCGATATTGAAGTTTAATGAGATATAGAAAATGACAAGAACAAACAGATACAGTACAAAACCCATCTGCTGAAGGATTCCGCTGTGGATCAGTATTTGCCCCCCCATTATTTCTGACACCCATTTCCTCTTTGCCATCTCAATTCTCCTCTGTTTTTTCAGCAACTCTTAATTTTGCACTCCTTGCTCTTGTGTTTCTTGAAATCTCCCTCTCGGCCGGAACAATCGGCTTACGAAGAACTAATGTGAACGGGGAGTTTTGATTTCCGTAAAAATCCTTCTCGACTAATCCGGATATGTTTCCCGACTTCATAAAGTTCTTCACCATCCTGTCTTCAAGCGAGTGATATGTTATAACAACCAATCTTCCTCCCGGCTTTAGCGCTCTTAGAGAGCCTGAGAGAAAGCCCTCAAGGGATTTCATCTCTCCGTTCACCTCAATCCTGAGTGCCTGATATATTTTTGCCAGGTATTTGTGCCCCCCCATTTTGGGAGTCACAGGCTCAAGTATCTGATTAAGTCTGGTTGTTGTCTCTATGGGCTCTTTATCCCTCTCTGAACATAAAAGCTTTGCAACCCTTCTGCTGTTCTCTACCTCTCCGTACAATCTGAATACCCTCTCCAAATCTGCTTCAGTGCTGTTTGCAATTACCCCTTCAGCACTCTCCTTGGTTAGCGGATTCATCCTCATGTCCAGCCTGGAGTGGAATCTAAATGAAAAACCTCTCTCTTCAGTGTCAAACTGATGCGATGATACGCCAAGGTCCGCTAAAATTCCATCTACTGTATCATAGCCAAGAAAGGCGAGATGATTTTGAATAAATCTAAAATTGTTGTTTACAAAGATGATCCTTTTGTCAT
>CAZPRX010000023.1:0-11651 GCA_964588835.1 uncultured Muribaculaceae bacterium | reverse complement strand
TCTGCATCCACAAGAAGAACTCTCTTCTCCAGGACTGCAAGAGAGGCAGCAAGATTTATTGCTGTTGTGGTTTTGCCTACTCCCCCCTTCTGGTTTGCTATCGCTATTATCTTTCCCATATAAGTCTTATCAGAATTCCGTTTCGTCAATCCGCAAATTTACAAAATCTTTTTTATTTTACTGAGGGTCTACGTCAGGTACAATGGTTACACCTGTAAATTTTTTTTCCACCTCAAAGGCAATTGTGCCAATCCATCTCTTTGCCAAACTGTTGCCGGACCGTTGCAGTTTTATCCAAAAGTGGGAGATATATTCTCCCCTTATCTTGTCAACAACAGGGATAAAAGGGCCACTTGTTTCAGCCCCTTTCAAAGCTCCAAGCTTGGTCTCGAGAAATCCTGAAGCCTCATTTAGCCTCACCCTGTCCGGGCTCTTTACTGTTACCTTTATCATCCTGACATAAGGGGGGTACCCAAACTCCTGTCTCTCTCTAAGTTGCTCATATAGAGTGTCATTTCCCTCAAGGAATGATTCGTACACAGGATGGCTACCCAATGATGTCTGGACTATTATTTTTCCTCTCTTTGTCCCTCTGCCGGCTCTTCCGGAAAGTTGTTCAAGAAGCTGGAAAGCCCTCTCATTTGCTCTAAAATCGTCAAGTGCAAGCATTGAGTCTGCATTAATAATCACAACCAGAGAGAGTCCCTTAAAATCAAAGCCTTTGCTTATCATCTGAGTTCCTACAAGTATGTCAATCTTCCCTGTTGCAAAATCTTTAAGCATCCGCTTCTCTTCGCTCTTTTTCCCGGTAGTTTCTGCATCAAACCTCTCAATATTGGCATCCGGAAATAATTCTGTGATTTTCTCAGCAATCATCTCTGTCCCGGAGCCCTTTTCAACCAGTGACCCTTTTTCACACTCAGGACATTTATGGTTGTATGGTATGTGAAAATCACAATAATGACAACACATCTCACGTTTGTTTTTGTGATAACTGAGAGATGTGTTACAGTGTTTGCATAATGGGATATATCCGCACTCATCACACTGAACCATGGGTGAGTATGATCTTCTGTTGCGGAATATGAGGATTTGCTCACCTTTTGCCAATCTCTCCTCAATCTCATTAATAACCTTTACAGAAAAAAGGCCTCTCAACCTGCCGGCTCTCCTCTCTTTGATAACGTCCAGTATCTCTACCTCAGGGTTCTCTGCTCCGTGATATCTTTCATCAAGTCTGACCATGGTATATCTTCCGGACTTTGTGTTATATATTGACTCAAAAGATGGAGTTGCACTGCCCAGTAACACATTCGCCTTATAGATACCTGCCAGTACAAGAGCAGCATCTCTGCCATTATATCTTGGGGCCGGTTCAGTTTGTTTGTATGAGGAGTCGTGCTCTTCATCTACTATTATCAGATCAAGTCTAGAAAAAGGGAGAAACACAGACGATCTCAATCCCAATATCACAAGCCCCTTTCCTTGGCCAGTGTCTGCAACCCTGGAGGCTGTGGCTCTTCTTGATGCCGGGGTCATTGCAGAGTGAAAAGTAACCAGATTCTCACCAAAAACACAGCGGAGTCTCTCCTCAAGCTGTCTGCTCAGAGCAATTTCCGGGACCATATAAAGAACAGTGCCGCCCTTTTCAACTATCTCCCTTGCAAGGCTCATATATATCTCGGTTTTGCCTGAACCGGTTACTCCGGCAAGAAGAGAGGGCTTAGACAAATTAAAACCAGATATAATTTCATCTTTTGCTCTCTGTTGTTCTTTAGTTAATTCAAATTCCCCTCCATTAACCAATGCCGGTTTTTTTGCTCTTGGAGCTCTGCCTGCTGTTCCGGGGAAGTTACCTGATGCTGCCCTGCAGACCTCTCCAACTGTACACATATAGTAATCTGACATCCACTCCCAAAATTGAATTTGCTCATCACTAACATCCATTCCAACAGCAATTTCAAGAATTTCATTAACTCGACCCCTGTAATCACCACAATTATTTTCAATAGCTTTAATAACAGCAATATACTCTCTTCCGGAGAAGTTAACCTTTACCCTGCTCCCCCTTTTTACTAATGGAAAAAGATTCTCGGGAACAAGATATGATATATCCATTCTGAGCTTCAGCGGAAGAATAACTTTAGCGTATATTTTTTCAGATTCAGACATCTATAGTGAGAATTGTCTGAGATAACCCGCAACGTCTTCAAGCAGCCATTTAGGAGTTGATGTGGCACCGCAAATGCCCACACTATCGCCATCCCTGAACCATGAAAGTTCAATCTCCTCTTTTGTCTCAATTTTGTAACTGCGTGGATTCTCTTTAAGACAAACGTCAAAAAGGATTTTCCCGTTTGAACTCTCCTTGCCGCTCACAAAAATTATAACAGAGTGGTCCCTTGAAAACTCTTTTAGATGTGGATGTCTTGAAGAGACCTGTCCACAGGTTGTATTGAATACCCGGAACTTATCTGCGGGGCCTCCGAGTGATATAATCTTGCTTTTTATTGCATTGCATACCTGCTTGTAAATCTCAGGATCTTTTGTGGTTTGTGAAAAAATATAGATAGGTCGTTCAAAATCCAGCCTCTCAATATCACCGATGCTCTCGATTACCGTTGCGTCACCATCAACCTGCCCCACCAGTCCGTTTACCTCGGCATGACCCACTTTCCCGAAAATAACAAGCTGGCCATTGATCTTTTTCAGCTCTTGATAATTTGCCTTTACCCTCTCCTGAAGTTTAAGAACCACCGGGCAGGTACAGTCAATAATTTTAAGATTGTTCTCTTCAGCAATTTTATAGCTTGAAGGTGGTTCACCATGTGCACGTATAAAAACTACGCTATCCTTCATTCCGGACATTTGGTCGTAGTTAATTGTTTTAAGACCCTTCTCCCTTAGTCTGGAAATTTCTGTACTATTGTGAACAATCGAACCAAGTGAATGAAGTTCGTTGTTCCTCTCCAAATACTTTTCAGCCTGTTCAATTGCCCTTACTACTCCATAGCAAAATCCGGAGTGTGTATCTATGTCTATACTGATCTTCATTTTTCTGCAATTAATGTTTCAAACCACTTGAGCTGATCTTCAATAGTCATATTGCTGTTGTCCAGCAAAACTGCATCCTGGGCTCTCCTTAACGGAGCAGTCTCCCTGTTTTCGTCCAGATAGTCCCTCTCCTTTACGTTCGCCAGTACGCTTTCGTAGTCTGGCTTCTCACCCCTTGCCTCCATCTCTCTGTATCTCCTCTCTGCTCTGACCTGAGCCGAGGCAGTCATGAAAATTTTAATGTCTGCATTAGGAAAAACAACAGTGCCAATATCTCTGCCATCCATTATAACCCCACCGCTTTTACCATAGTTTGCCAGGATTGCATCTACGTACTCTCTTACAAAAGGCAGGGACGCAATAAAACTTACTTTAGATGAGACCTTGAGACCTCTGATAATTCGTTCAATATTTCTGTCTCCCATATAGATCTCACTGGCCCCATCTTTCCCAGTGGGTTTAAATGACAACTCCAGTGCAGGAAGAGCACCCTTTAAGGCCTCTGTGTTAATCAGTTTTTTGCTGTCAATTATTGAATTCTCAATAGCATACAATGTAACCCCTCTGTACAAGGCTCCTGTGTCAACATAAATAAGCCCGTATCTGGAGGCTATGAGTTTTGCGAATGTGCTTTTTCCGGTTGATGAATGACCGTCTACCGCAATGATTGTTCCCTCTTTTATCATAGTCATACAAGGAACAAACATACGCAAAAAATAGTTTATCTTTGTAAAAAATATACTGATGAGAACAGCCATTCTGGACATGGGTACTAATGTGTTTAGTCTTCTGATTACCCAGGTTACAAATGAGGGATATGAGATTTTGGAGGTAGTTAAAATACCATCACAAATAGGAGAGGGGGGTATTACCAAGGGCATACTTACCGGACAGGCCTTTCGCTCAGCCGATGTTGCCATGGACTCCATCGAGGAAGCAATAAAAAAGGCCGGGGGAGTCGATAATAAGCTTGCGATAGCTACAAGTGCTGTAAGGGGTGCTTCAAACTCGGGTGAGTTTATAAAAATTGCTGAAAAGAGGGGATTCAAAGTAGAGATTATTACCGGAGAGAGAGAAGCAGAATTGATTTACAAGGGGGTTAGAGAGTCAATGATTCTTTATAATGAGATATTTCTGATAATGGATATTGGAGGAGGGAGCAACGAATTTATAATTGCAGATAAAAACAGAATATACTGGAAGGCTAGTTATGATATGGGAGTTGTAAGGGTCCGGGAAACAAGGCCACCATCAGATCCCATTACAAGTGACCAGATAGCGGGGATGGAGAGTTATTTCAGAGAGGGTATGGAGAGCCTCTGGAAGGCAGCCGCGGAATACAAACCAACACTCCTGATTGGATGCTCCGGCTCTTTTGATACTCTGAGAGAGCTCATCTATCCCGACGATGATTTCTCGATCCCTTCACTCTCCATGGAGAGAGAGAAGATGCAAGCATTACATTTGCAACTGCTCGCATCAGACAGAGGAGAGAGGGCTTCAATGAGAGGGATGTCTCCCATAAGGGTAGATTATATTGTAATTGGCTCAATTCTTGTAAACTTAGTCATCTCAGAACTTAAACCCCTTGAGATATGCCAGAGCTCCTACTCTCTTAAAGAGGGGTGCATGGCAGAAATATACGAATCATTAAAAACCAACAGGCAGTAAAATGAAATTACTTATAATTGACGACGAAAAGAGCATTAGAAATACTTTGAAGGATATACTTGAGTTCGAGGGACATGAGGTTCATCTTGCATCGGACGGAGTAGAGGGGCTTACAATGGCTACATCGGATAATTATGAGGTAATTTTTTCTGATATTAAAATGCCAAACATGGATGGTATGGAGCTTTTGGATAAACTTTCAGAGGCAAATATTGACTCATCTGTGATAATGATATCAGGTCACGGATCTATTGACACTGCAGTTGAGTGTATTAAGAAGGGAGCATTTGATTTTATTCAAAAGCCACTGGATCTTAACAGGATTTTGATTACTCTGAGAAACGCTACAGACAAAACTATTCTGGTAAAGGAGACAAAGTTCCTGAAGAAGAAAGTGTCTAAAATTCCTGAGATAGTAGGCTCATCGCCGGCTATTTCCAGAATTAAACAGATGATTGACCGTGTTGCCCCCACAGAGGCCAGAGTACTAATAACCGGGTCAAACGGAACTGGTAAGGAGCTTGTGGCAAGATGGCTGCACGAGAAGAGTTCCCGCAGCGAAATGCCGTTTGTGGAGGTAAACTGCGCTGCAATACCAGGAGAACTTATTGAAAGTGAGCTTTTTGGACATGAGAAAGGGGCGTTTACATCGGCAGTAAAACAACATAAAGGTAAGTTTGAACAGGCAGACGGAGGGACCCTTTTTCTGGATGAGATAGGTGATATGAGTCTAGCAGCACAGGCTAAAGTTCTTAGGGTGCTTCAGGAGAATAAGCTCAGCAGGGTAGGAAGTGATAAGGATATAAATGTAAAAGTGCGGGTGGTTGCTGCAACAAATAAGAACCTTACAGAAGAGATAGCCAGAGGAGCCTTCAGAGAGGACCTCTATCACAGGCTGAGCGTTATTGTGATAAATGTTCCGCCTCTCTCTGAGAGGAAAGAGGATATTCCGCTACTTGCAAACCATTTTATTGGTCAGATTTGCGATGAGAGTGGAATGGTGCCAAGAGAGATTGAAAAAGATGCTTTGGATGAGCTCGCAACATACCCTTGGACCGGTAATATCAGAGAGTTGAGAAACGTAATGGAAAGACTTCTGATTCTGAGCAATAACAAGATTACAAGGGCAGATGTTATTGCGTACGCAAAACCAATCTTCAAGTAAAAAAATCAAACAGTATAAGAATAAAAAGAGAGACCGGCTTATTAGGCCGGTCTCAGGTGAATTAACCAGGTTGAGCTAAAGGGTTATTCCCTTTCAATTCTCAGCTGCTGGATGAAATTACCATCCTCCTGGGTTTTAACAAACAATGTTACCCTAAATTTTTCTCCTCCCGCATTGAGATTGCCTATAGCATATTTCATTGGTGCTTTGCCGCTGCGGTAGGCAATGTTGAAATTCCTGGGGGTGTAGTTCGTAAAGAACTCTTTAAGAATTTGCCTTGCCTGTGCTTTGCTGCAAACATTTACGCTTCCCATAACGTCTACTTCAAGGTTTTGTGCAAACCAGGCCGATAGTTTCTCTGAGTCACCTGCCTGCATATACTTTGCAATAGGGACAAAGACATCCTGCTCCACTTTGTTTTGCGCCTGAAGTGTTGTTGCCAAAAGAATAAATAACGAAATAAATAACGATCTCATATCTCTCTCCATGTTATCTGATAAAAAATGATTTGCAAAAATCAAGCCATAAAGAAGTTGCCCCACTCTCAAAATAATCTTATTTTTGTGGTAATGAAGATATCATTTCTGCTTACCGGCAAAACTGAAAGTGCCTCTCTGCTGAAGGAGATGTCGGTCTATGAAGACCGCATAAAAAGGTACTCTGTATATTCGCGTACGGAAATTCCGGAACTTAAGAGAGTAGCCTCTCTGAGTAAAGAGGAGATCAAACAGCGGGAGGGTGAGAACATATTGAGGTACATTAAATCTCAGGACCAGGTGGTTTTACTGGATGTTGCTGGGAAGACTCAGTCATCTGAAGAGTTCGCAGATTTTATTGAAAAAAGGGGTGTATATGGAGCAAAAAGTCTCATCTTTGTTGTAGGAGGGGCTTATGGTTTTTCCGATGAGGTTTATGCAAGGGCAGACTACAAGATATCACTGTCTCCCATGACATTTTCCCACCAGCTGGCAAGACTTTTGTTCCTTGAACAACTATACAGAGCATTTACAATAATCAGGGGAGAACCCTACCATCACGGCTGATGAACGAACTGGCAGAGAAGCTTCTTGCATGGAGAACCACAATACTGTGGGTACTAATGTCACTCATGGCTGTATCGTCATTTGTTGAGTTCTCATCCCCTAACTCTATGGACAGGGAGGTTGATAAACTTGAAAAGACAATTCACAAAAGACAATCCGTTCTTGCTGATTACGCAGCCAGAGCCCTGCAAATTCCGGATACAGTATTTATTGATTTTCCTGAACTTCCATCTGATATGGTCATTTACAGATACTGTTCAGACACTCTCCAGTCGTGGATAAATCAGTTACCGGTATCAAATGACGACATAGACTTCTTCCCATTTGGCTACACTCTGAACCACCTGACAAGCAGGGGTATATCAAATACTCCTCTTGCATATCTGGGTGCCAAAGAGCAATATGTTAGCCTCGGCTCTGCATGGTATATCGTAAGTACATACACAGAGGGTAAAGTTGCTGTTGTAGCAGCTCTGCTAATTCAGACAGATTACAATACAGAAAATTCTGTACTCAAAAGCGAAATCAATCCTAAACTCTCTCTCAGCAAGCTACTTTCGATTGTCCCTGTTACTCACGACGAGTCTTATGTGGTAAGAGGAATTGAGGGTGACACTCTGTTTTCTGTTCTCAAAAATCTACCATCTGAAAGGGGAGATGAGGGCAATATGCTACGCCTTTTTTCAATGTTGTTTGCCATTGCTGCACTATTCAGTGATCTGGCAAGAAGAAAAAGGATGAAGCAGTTTTTCCTGGCCTGGTTTGGTCTTACAGTAGTGCTGATTTTGTCTCTTTACATGGCAGAAAGCACATCCGGGAACATGCTCTTCTCACCATCTCTCTATGCCGACTTTGGCCTGTTTGGATCTATGGCAGATATGATGATTTGCCACCTGTACATATTCCTGGTTTTGCTGGCTCTTTTCACAGTAAGGAAGAGCCTGGCCCTCTCTTATCTAAGAGGAGGCAAACTCAGAAGGGGGATTATAAAATCAATACTCTCTCTTACACCAGTATTACTTATTGGATATATACATATAACGCTCAAATCACTTGCAATGAACTCCAGCATAGTGCTCGAGTTATACAAGATTGACGAAATCTCAATTTTTACAATACTGGCATATCTGCTCTATTCATTGCTCTTTGTTTCACTGCTGTTTTCGCTACAACTTCTGAGACCTCTCTTCAAATTCAGGGGGGGATTTACTTTCCTCAAACCTAAAACAATGCTCATCTTCATCTCAGTTGTTTCACTCTACACACTTCTCTCTGTGAGCAGCTTTGGTTACAAAAAGGAGTTTGAAAGAAACAGAGTCCTCACCACTAAAATGTCTGTTGAGAGAGATCTGGACATAGAGCTCTTATTAAGAGGCGCAGAGCGGATGATAGAGACCGACCCGCTTCTATCTCTATGGGTTCAGGTAGACCAGGGAGAGGAGATGATAAACAGTATCCTTACAGAACAATACTTCTGGAGCATACTTCAAAAGTATGACATAAAAATAACTGTGTGCAGAAGGGATGATCCTCTTCTGGTAGACAGCGAATCCCAGCCTCAGCCATGCGGTTCTTTCTTTGACAGTGAGATATTAAGATATGGAATACCTCTCTTTACAAACTCCCACTTCTTCTTCATGAATAACTACAATGGAAGAATAAGTTACCTTGGATATTTTGCATATCCAGGTTTTGGAGGAAATGTAAACTTATATATTGAACTTGACTCAAAGTTCATGAGAGCTAATGCCGGATACACAGAACTACTGCTTGACCACAAGAATACAGGCAACCTTAATCTAAGCTCAAGTTACTCATTTGCGAAGTATTTGAATAACAGGATGATTTCCTATTCAGGGAGGTATAACTATCCTACTGTCCTGGAGGATAACTACGAAACCGGATATAAGACTGTAAGAGAGGATGGTTTTATTCATTTTGTCAACAAGATGTCCGGAGAGAATATTATTATGATAAGCAGGCAGGAGAGAACCATGTTCCCTTATATTGTAACCTTCTCCTACATCATGCTTTTCTACTCCCTTATTGCCTTCACGCTAATCAGGACTAGACACAAGGGGATTTTCCCCAAGATGCCCAGAAACTCCTTCAGATGGAAGATTACAATTCTGATTATTGCTTCTCTTGTCTTTGCTCTGTTTTTTATGGGGGCAGGAAGTCTATGGTTTTCACTTAATTATTTTGAAGGCACTAACAGAATGCAGATGGAGGAGAAAATGCAATCCGTTCAGTCAACACTATCTTACTACAGTCGTCTTGCAAAGCGTTACAACGATCCTCAATTTAACAACATACGCCTTTTTGAGGCTATGAACAGACTCTCAGACAACACCCAGATTGATATAAATATTTACAGACCGGACGGCCAGCTTCTCAGGACAACTCAGCCAGAAATTTACGATAACTACATACTCGGTTCCAGAATGCATCCTCTGGCATACAAGGAGATTGTATACAATAAAAAGAAGCAGTTTGTAAACAGCGAAAAGATTGCAAATCTTGACTACTACTCACTTTATGCTCCTCTCTTCAATGCAGATGGCAACATGATTGCAATAGCAAATATTCCTTACTTCTCCAGACAATCGGAGATAAGAACAGATGCATCCAGCATAATTGCAGCAATTATTAATATTTATCTCTTACTTCTGCTCGGAGCTGTATTTGGAGGATTTGTACTCTCAAATTCACTATCAAAACCACTTGCAGAGATAAGCCGGAAGATGCAGTTACTTGATATTTCCCAGCATCCGGAACACATCGACTATACAAACAGAGATGAGTTGGGAATTCTTGTAGCTGCATATAACAAGATGGTTGATGATCTTGAGGCAAGTACAAACAGACTTGCCCAGGGAGAGAGAGAGCAGGCCTGGCGTGAGATGGCAAGACAGATAGCTCACGAGATTAAAAATCCATTGACGCCAATGAGACTGAGTATCCAGCATCTTATCAGGCTTAAACAGCAAGATGTGGATGGCTGGCAGGATAGATTTGAGCGTATCGCAACTTCGCTGATAGAGCAGATTGATATCCTTTCTGACGTTGCCAGCGAATTTTCAAGCTTCTCCAGATTCTATTCTGAAGAGGTTACAACTGTAGATTTAAATAAACTGATAAGGGAGCAGATTGTTCTTTTTAATACGAGAGATGATATTACAATCAAATTTAGAAGTGAGATTAAAGAGGCAATGGTATCAGTGAGAAAAATGCAGATAACAAGGGTTTTTGTCAATCTTCTGTCAAATGCTATTCAGGCAATTGAACCACAAAGAGGTGGTAATGTAGTTGTGACCCTGGAGGAAATTGAGGATCATTATGTAGCAACTGTCGAGGATGATGGACCCGGAGTTCCGGACAATCTTACTCACAGGCTCTTTAAGCCTAACTTTACAACAAAGAGCAGTGGAACAGGACTGGGACTCGCTATATGTAAAAGTATACTTGACCAAAGCCGCGGAGTAATCTCCTATGAGAGATCCTCCGTGCTTGGTGGTGCTAATTTTACTGTAAAAATTCCGGTTATTTCTGCCTCAGGAAAATCTGTATAGGCACCCCGTTAAAATCAAAATGTTTGCGAAGCTTGTTCTCAAGGAACCTCTTGTAGTCCTCTCTCACGTATTGCGGAAGATTGCAGAAGAATGCAAAAGAGGGTGAAGGTGTAGATAATTGAGTAATATACTTGATTTTGATATACTTACCTTTTGTTGAAGGTGGCGGGAAGTTAGCAATCTCCTCCTGCATAGCCTCGTTAAGTTTTGATGTAGGTATCTTTTTAGATCGGTTTGCGTAAACCTTTGCAGCAGCATCAAGGACATCAAGAATTCTCTGCTTATTTATTACAGATGTGAAGATGATGGGCAAGTCAACAAATGGAGCTGTCTTCTCCTGGATCTCTTTAATAAAATCCTTCATTGTGTTTGAACTCTTTCCCTCAATTGTATCCCACTTGTTTACAACAAGTACACAACCCTTCTTATTTTTGATTATAAGGTTGAAAATGTTCATATCCTGACCCTCTACGCCGGTTGATGCATCTATCATTAGAATACATACATCTGCAGATTCAATGGCCCTTATGGAACGCATCACTGAATAGAACTCAAGATCCTCTTTAACCTTAGTCTTTCGCCTGAGCCCGGCAGTGTCTACCAGCATGAATTCATGTCCAAACTTGTTATAATAAGTAGAGATAGAGTCTCTGGTAGTCCCTGCTACAGGTGTTACTATATTTCTCTCTTCACCCAGAAGTGCATTCGTAAGCGAAGATTTGCCCACATTTGGTCTTCCTACGATTGCGATGTGAGGAATCTCTTTCTCCTCTCCGGTGTACTCCTCCTCCGGTGGAAGCAATTCAAGTACCTTATCCAAAAGATCTCCCGTTCCGCTTCCGCTGGCTGAAGAGATGGAGAAGGGCTCTCCAAGTCCTAAGGAGTTGAAGATATATGAATCGAACATCTTATCTCCTGTGTCGACTTTATTTGTAACTAAAATCACAGGTTTCTTTCCACGTCTGAGAATGTCAGCTATAACCTCATCATAGTCAGTTATTCCTGTGCCTACATCGCAAAGGAAGAGGACAACGTCACTCTCCTCAATTGCCATCAATACCTGTTTGCGAATCTCAGTCTCAAACACATCGTCTGTATTAAGGGCATATCCACCCGTGTCAATCACGGAGAACTCCCTGCCGGTCC
>CAZPRX010000022.1:0-11896 GCA_964588835.1 uncultured Muribaculaceae bacterium | reverse complement strand
GTTTTAGAACCTGAAATTGATGAAAAATTATAATTATGACATTCGAAGAAATCGTAAACTACAGACGTTCAGTCAGACACTATAAAGATAGCCCAATAGATGCGGAGAAGGTAAAACATTGCCTGGAGCTGGCATCCCTCTCTCCAAACAGCTCAAACATGCAGCTATGGGAGTTTTATCACATAACAGACTCTGATACATTAAATAAGTTATCAATAGCCTGTCTTAATCAGCAATCAGCAACAACAGCGCAGCAGATGGTGGTTTTTGTCACCAGACAAGACCTTTACAAAAAGAGGTCAAAAAAGATGATAGAGCTTGAATCCCAGAATGTATTGAAAAACAGCCCAAAGGAGAAGCAGGCCAAGAGAGTAAGGACATGGGAGTTGTACTATGGAAAAGTAATTCCTCTTTTATATTCTCGCTTCTTTGGACTTTTGGGAATAATCAGAAAAATGATTGTCTCTATAATCGGCCTTTTCAGACCAATCACATATCAGGTATCCGAATGCGATGCAAGAGTAGTTGTCCATAAAACATGTGCTTTAGCAGCACAAACCTTCATGCTTGCTATGGCAAATGAGGGATATGACACTTGTCCCATGGAGGGTCTTGACAGTAAAAGAGTCAAAAAAACTCTGAACTTGCCATATGGTGCTGAGATTAATATGATCATCTCCTGTGGAATAAGGGAAGAAAAGGGAGTCTGGGGAGATAGGATGAGAGTTCCGTTTGACGAGGTCTATAAAAGAGTCTGAAAAAATGTGTGAACGATGTAAATTATTTCCAAAAATATATAAAGTCTTCTGATGAGTTTGTTTGCAGCTTTGTATTGTTGTGAAAATTCATTCACAATTTTAAAATTTTATTAATGAATTCAACAGAAGTAAAAGGAAATTGGAACGAGCAAAAAGGCAAACTCAAACAAGCATTTGCAAGCTTAACTGACGACGATCTGTTGTTTGTTGAAGGTAAAAAAGATGAAATGTTTGGGAAACTTCAAAAGAAACTTGGTAAAACCAGGGAAGAATTGAACAAAATTTTGTCTGGGCATTAGAATTATGGCCCAAAGTTTAGATTGCATGAATTATTAAGGGCGGTTTTTACCGCCCTTTCAACATTGTTGATAAACCGGCAATAGTCATACCCGATAAGACATCGAATATGTAGTTTATGTTATCTTTATAATTTAAAAGCTAAAAGTTTATGAGGAAGTATTTAATTATTTTAGGTTTAAGTATTCTGTTAATTTCTTGTAATTCAGGAGTTGCAGAAAGTTTGCAAATAGAGACTCCTTCCAAAATATTTTGGAATGAATTAATGACTTTAGAAGGAAGGACATTTGAAGGTCAGCTGGTGAGTTCACCTGTAAATGATGACTTTGCCGGGAAAAAGTTAGTAATGAGTGTCCTATATTGTGATGATGAAACTATTTTAATTCCTTTTAACGTAGGTGATAATTTATCAAGAACCTGGGTTTTCAAATACCAAAATGGGAGAATTGAGCTAAAGCACGATCACCGGATGGAAAATGGAGAAAATGACGAGATTACAATGTATGGAGGCACTTCAACTAACGAAGGAATGCCAAATATGCAAGTTTTTCCAGCGGACCAAGAAACAGTTGATATGATTCCGGGAGCGTATTCAAATATTTGGTGGGTAACAGTTGACAGCACTTCCTTTACTTACAATTTGAGAAGGGTTGGTACAGATAGAGTATTTACCGTTGCATTTGATTTAACAAAAGAAATTGAGAAACCAGCACCATCATGGGGTTGGGAGGATTTTAAATAATGTAATACGATTTTTGAACAGGCAAGGGCAAAAGGGAATTGAAACGGGTAATACCCAGAAGAAAGATTTGACAAATCCTAAAGTGGATGACTTATTAGACGATATGGGTGAGCTGGTTATGAAGTTTGGAGGAGAGGTGATAGTTATTCCTGCCGCAAAGATGCCATCTGAAAAGGGCTTGGCTGCAATTTATAGGTATTAATTAATTTTTGTACTTTTATTGTTTATACCATTTCTTATGAATTACTCATTTAAATTACAAACTAGCTTTTTGTTAGTTTTCACATTATTTTTCTCAAGTTTTTGTATTATTTCCTGCACTACTAAAAGTGATAAAGAGCTACAGCCGGGACAAAGTTTAGGCATCGCCTCTACCCCCAATCTGAGAGACATTGGAGGTTACCAGACTTCAAATGGAGCCACAATTACAAAAGGACTCGTTTATCGGTCAAATCAACTCTACAACATCAGTGAAAATGACATGCTACTTATAGCAAATCTGAATCTTAAAAGTGACTTTGATTTGCGTACAGCATCAGAACGAAACTCCAAGCCGGATGAACTCCCTGCAGGTGTCAACAATATTTGGCTTGATGTAATGGCCGATTCTCCATCTGCCGGTCCGGCAAATTTGATGGAGCTCCTCTCTGATCCTATAAAAGCAAATGCCGAGCTGGGTGATGGTAAGGTTGAAGAGATGTTCAAAGAGGCATACAGACAGTTTATTTCTTTACCTAGTGCTCAAGCAGCTTACAGGGAATTATTTCTATCTCTTGGAGACACAAGTAAATTGCCCGCACTCTTTCATTGTACTACCGGTAAGGATAGAACAGGATGGGCAACAGCATCTCTGTTAACTTTTCTTGGCGTACCCGAGGAGGTGGTTCTGGAGGATTACTTGCGTAGCAATGATTATATTCTTCCAATGTATGAAGATGTGATTCAGAAATTTATAGCAGCAGGAGGCTCTCCATCCATACCAGCAGCCAGCCTTGGTGTTAAAGCTGAGTACCTCAACGCTGCACTTGAAGAGATGAAGAAAAAATATGGTACAATCGAAAATTATTTTTCTGAAGCCTTAGGTATAAGTGAGACACAACAAACTGCCTTGCGGAATATATATTTAGCGAACTGAATTTATCGATGAATAATAATACTAGATTATTAATTCTGTTTTTAATGATTTCATTGCTTGGAGTCTCTTCTTCGTGCAAAAAAGAGGATCCACTGTGGAATGGGATTAACCCTTTTGACAATGGTGGAAATGAGCGGAATATGATAGTCGTTATCAGCGATATACATTTGGGCGCCGATCTCTCCTATGCCGAGTGCAACCACAACCTTAAATCGCTTGAGCTTTTTCTGACAAATGTTAAATCCTCACGTAATGTAAAAGAGCTGGTAATTGCGGGAGACATGCTTGATGAGTGGTTTGCTCCTGCAGCAGTAGATATTTACGAGGGTAAAGATCAGCTAAACTTTGTCAAAAGGATTGCAACAGCCAACAAAGGAGTGATAGATGCCTTCAACAACATAATTAAAGAGAAGAAAATTCTTGTCACATACATCCCCGGGAATCACGATTTAACAATAACAGCTGAGAGCATAGAGAGTATATTACCGGGTATAAACCAGGCCCGGGATGGTGCACAGGGGTTGGGCTCATACTCTCCGGCCGGCAACCCAAAAATTGTTATTGAGCACGCGCATCGCTACAATTTCTTTTGCGCACCCGATCCCATATCAAATCAGGATATAGCTCCCGGTACCATTACACCTCCCGGATATTTTTTTACTCGGATAGGGGTACACAGTTTTGTGAACAACTTTCCACCGGCAGTAGATACAATACCCGCAGTTATACCGAACACTTCAGGAAATTCAAGCCAGAATCTGCTATTCATATATTGGAACGTGTGGAGCAGAACCTTGAGTAAATACACAATTCCAAACAAATTTGACGAGGAGATAATAGTTACAAATATGGATGGATTCACTGGCGCCTATTCAGTGAATGATATTCTGCCTTTTCAGGATACCCCGGGAGGATTTATTGATGTTAATCTTTATAAAGGGATTCAGGATACCTGGGACCAAAGACAGACCTTAAACAACGTGCCAGTGAAAATTCCGGCCGCACAGGCTATAGCAAACGCCGCAAAGGCAAGTGAGTCTGATTTCCAGGCACAAAATCAATACTTTATGAATCCTGATTCTGATAAAAGAATCGTTATTTTTGGACATACCCACGAACCAAAAATCGTTGCATCAAATAATCATAAAGGTGAAAAAGCAATCTACGCAAACACCGGAACCTGGATTGACCATAATAGTGTAGCTAACACAATTATGAGTTTTGTAGTTATCACCCCGCAGAATGAGAAGGCTGCATCGCTTACACATGTTAAACTCTATAATTTCGAGAATCAAATCGTAACTCTAATGGCTAAAGATTCTTTGAAATAAAAGGTATATGTGAACGGTGTAAATTATTACCGGAATTGTGTAAAGATACTCTGATATAAAGGTTGCATTTTTGTTTATCTCACAATCATTAATATGAGATTATGAAAAAGCAGCAGAACAAGGATGAAGCCTTAATAAAAGAGGCTTTAATTATATCAGAGTTACGTTACCGCAGACTTTTTGAATCAGCTAAAGACGGGATTCTAATCCTTGATGCTGAGACAGGGAAGATTGTGGACGTAAATCAGTTTCTAATAGATCTGCTGGGGTTTTCAAAGGAAGAGTTTATTGAAAAATCAATATGGGAGATAGGTACTTTCAAGGACATCTATGAGAACAAAGAGAAGTTTCTGGAGTTGCAACAGGAGGAGTACGTGCGTTATGACGATTTACCACTTGTTACATCTGATGGGCGAATAGTTCATGTTGAGTTTGTCAGCAATGTCTATCTGGCGAACAGCATAAAGATAATTCAATGTAATATCAGGGATATTACAGAAAGAACAAATATTCAAAAAGAGATAAAATTTCAGTCAGAACTGATAAACAATGTAGGGCAGGCGATAATTGCAACGGACTTAGTCGGGACTATAACTTACTGGAATAATGCGGCAGAAAAAATTTATGGATGGTCAGCTAACGAAGCAATAGGACATAATATTATCCATCTCACACCTGCCCTGCAATCCAGAGAGCAAGCTATAGAAATAATGTCGAGCATTACAGAGGGAAGAAACTGGTCAGGTGAGTTTTCTGTTAAAAGAAAGGACGGCACGAGTTTCCCGGCCTTTGTAACTAATACGCCAATATTTAACTCCAAAGGTATATTGTGCGGAATTACCGGCATTTCAAGCGATATTACAGAACGCAAACAAGCCGAGATAGAATTGATAAAGGCAAAGGAGAGAGCAGAAGAGAGCGACCGTTTAAAAACATCATTTCTGCACAATATTTCTCATGAAATCAGAACACCGATGAATGCGATTATGGGTTTCTCAAGTCTACTTAATGAATCCGGGATGACTCGCAATGAACGCGAAGTTTATACAGATTTAATAATTAAAAGCAGTGAGCAGTTGCTTGCAATAATTGATGATATTATCAGAATCTCATCAATTGAAGCCGGTCAGGAAAAAATCCATGAGAGCGAAATCAACATTAATTATATGTGTAAACTATTATTTGACCAATTCTTACCAAAAGCCAGGGAAAAGAATATTACACTCACTCACAAAATATTTTTGCTCGACGTTGAGGCTATAATCATTACTGACGCTATAAAACTAACACAAATACTAACCAATCTTATAGGTAATGCAATTAAATTTACTCAAGAGGGTTATGTTAATTTTGGATATAGCATTTTGGATGGTCAGCTGGAATTTTATGTTGAAGATTCAGGTAAAGGGATTCCATTTGATATGCAGGAATTAATTTTTGATCGCTTTCATCAGGTTGAAACGGCAGATTCCAGAAATCACGGTGGCTCCGGGCTGGGCCTTTCAATTTTAAAAGTGTATGTAGAAATGCTTGGTGGAAAAATGTGGTTGTCTTCTGAATTGGGAATAGGCTCAGTCTTTTATTTTACAATCCCTTACAAATAATTGTTACAACTCGATATTTTATGTTTATTTTTATGTTATTGAAAAATAATCTTAAAGTATAATCTTATATGAGAAACAAAATTAAGTTGCTAACAGTGTGCCTGTTGGGCCTCTCGTTAGCTGTTCTGACATCTTGTGGTAATTCAGCCTCGCAAAGTCAGGAAATTGACCCATTTAATAACGGTGGAGACGAGAGGAATTTGATTGTTGTAATTAGTGATATCCATCTGGGAGCAGATCTTAATTATGCTGAATGCAAAAAGAATCTTGAGGAGCTCGAAGCCTTTCTTCAACAGATTAAAAAATCTCCAAATGTAAAAGAGCTGGTTATAGCCGGAGATTTACTTGATGAATGGTTTGTTCCTGCCCCAATTGATACATACCAGGGAAAGGATCAGGCAGATTTTGTAAAGCGGATAGCAGCAGCAAATATCGATGTTTTTAATGTTTTAAATAGCATCATACAGGAACAGGAAATTGTGTTAACATATGTCCCCGGAAATCATGATCTTATGATATCTGAGGAGAGTGTTAACCTGGTTTTGCCAGGCATTAATCAAGTGCGTGATCCTGAATTGGGTTTAGGTACTTACTATCCTGCAGGCTATCCTGAAATTGCAATTGAACATGGACACCGTTACAATTTCTTTTGCTCTCCTGACCCTTTTTCGAATCAGGATATTGCCCCGGGAACAATTGCGCCTCCGGGATATTTTTTTACAAGAATAGCAGCTCTTCACGTTACGCAAGGATCCCCGTCCGCTGGTGATACTATTCCGGTTGTTACTCAAAATGCTTCAGGTAATGATAGTCAGAACTTACTATTTGAATATTGGAAATTGTGGAATTGGTCGTTAAATTATCTCACTATAGAAAACAAATTTGATGAAAAGATTATTGTGACTAATGTAAATGGCTTTAAAGGCACATATTCTGTTAATGATTTATTGCCTTATCAAGCGACCCCGGGAGGAGTTATTGATGTAAATCTGTACAAGGGGATTCAAGATACATGGGACCAAAGACAATCACACAACAGGGTGCCTGTAAACATACCGGCAGCCCGTGCAATTGCAAACTCTTCTTTAGAAGAGGAGTCAAGTGAACAGGCAAAGATTCAATATTTTTTAAATCCAGGTTCAGCTGCTAGAATTGTGATTTTTGGACATACACATGTTCCAAAAATAGAATCCTCTGTTGACCACCTTGGGCAGAAAACCATTTATGCTAATTCAGGCACATGGATAGATCACAATACTTTATCTTCATCGGCAATGAATTTTGTAGTTATCACGCCCCAGACCAATGATAAATCTTCTCCAACCTACGTAAAACTCTTCAGTATAGAAAAGGGAAAATTTGTAGAGATGGCCTCAGATTCAATAGAGTTGTAATCTAGAGAATGAAATGTCAGTAAGATGAACTTGACAGACAATTATACAAAAGTTTTAGATGAATTAAACCATGAACGGGAATTATACACAGACCTGTCTAACGCCTTGCCTGTGGGGATATACCGGACGAGAGTTTTTCGAGATTTATCGCTAATTGATGAGAAGTGGAAAACATCAAAAGATACTCCATACAAACTTGAATTTGCAAATAATCGCTTTTTTGAGATTCTGCATTTAAAGAAAGCAGACTTGGAAAAAAACTCAGGTATAATTAACGATATCATTCATGAAGAGGACAAGGAATCTTTCGTAAGATTAAATGTAGAAGCTAACTTAAATAAGACTCCATTTACCTGGGAAGGCCGGGTTAAAATTAAAGACCATCATATTTGGATTCATTTTGAATCAGTTCCGCGTTGTTTGGAAAATGGTGATATAATATGGACCGGCACATTAAATGATATTAGTAAACGCAAATCGGCGGAGTTGGAGATTGCAACTAAAAACAGAGAATTAGAGAAACTAAACGCAGAAAAAAACAAGTTTTTTTCAATAATAGCTCATGATTTAAGAAGCCCATTTAATGCAATCATCGGTTTAAGCGAGCTTCTGGTTGAGGAGATAGATGAAAAGAACTATGATAAGGCTCAGGAATTTTCAACGATAATATTACAATCAGCCCAAAGGGCAATGACCTTACTTAAGAACCTTATGGAGTGGGCACAGTTAAAGACTGGCAAAATTGAATACAATCCTGAGTATTTCAATGTTGTAGCTTTAATTAACGAAACAACCCTTTTATATCAGGAAGTTGCAAAGAATAAATCGATAACTCTTGTAGAGGTTTTGCCAGACTTACTGTCTATTTATGCCGATAAGGCTATGATAAGCTCTATCCTTAGAAATATTGTATCAAATGCAATAAAATTCACAATGCCGGGCGGCAAGGTTGTCGTATCAGTTGAAGAAAAACCCAAAGAGATTATTTTCTCTGTTAAAGATACAGGAGTAGGTATCTCAAAAGAAAGAATTGACAATATCTTTAAGATAGACCATATGTACTCAACAATAGGCACCCATAATGAGCGTGGTACAGGAATGGGCCTGACTCTATGTAAGGATTTCATTGATATGCATTCTGGAAAAATCTGGGTGGAAAGCGAAGAAAACACAGGGTCAATTTTTTGTTTTTCACTGAATAAAAGTATTTAACCATGAGATTAATAAACTTTATTGTCGCCCTGTTATTATGCCTAATAACAGTAAAAGCTTCAGCTCAAAAACTAAACATCGCCACCTATAACCTTCGCTACGAAAACAATAGCGACTCCCTTAACGGAAACGGCTGGGGAGACAGGTTGCCAAATATCACAAATCTCATCCGCTATCACGACTTTGATATTTTTGGAACCCAGGAGGTCTTTTACAGTCAACTGACCGGTATACTCTCAGCAATGCCAGAGTATAACTACATAGGTGTAGGGCGCACAGACGGAGATAAATCAGGAGAGTGTTCACCTGTATTTTACAAAAAGGATAAGTTCAGACTCATCAAGACCGGCAATTTCTGGCTCTCTCAGACCGATTCAATCCCCGGCAAAGGGTGGGATGCCGCTCTCCCCCGCATATGCACATGGGGAAGATTTCAAATAATCGAGAACGGAAAATATTTCTGGTTCTTCAATCTACATATGGACCACGTAGGAAAAGTGGCAAGGCTGGAGGGAACCAAACAGGTTCTGGAGAAAATCAAAGCCATGTCCATAGGTGAACCAGTCATTCTTACCGGAGACTTTAACTATGACCAAAGGGCTGAAGGATATGAAATTATCTCTCAGTCAGGAGTGCTAAAAGACGCTTACGAAATCGCAGAGTTGAGATATGCACCTAACGGAACATTCAATAACTTTAACACACAATACAAGAGCGATAGCAGGATTGACCACATTTTCACAACCATGGAATTCAAGGTTGTACGATATGGAATACTTACAGATATTTACTGGAGCAAAACAGACAGCACCTCCGTTGTTGCCAGAATCCCATCTGATCACTATCCTGTCAAAGCAGAGATAATTATTGAAAAGTAAAAAATATGGCATCAGACAAATACTTTGTTGATTTTATCATTGACCAACTCGAGAACGTAGGCGAGGTCTCTGTCATTAAGATGTTTGGCGAATATGGAATCTATGCAGACGGCAAAATATTCGGCCTTATATGCGACAACAAACTATATATTAAGCCGACTCAATCCGGCAGGGAGTTTATAGGAAACCCCGTTGAGGCGCCGGCATACCCGGGAGCAAAGAACAGCTTTCTGATTGAGGACAAACTCGAAGACAGGAAGTGGCTGAGCGAGCTTGTAAGGATATCTGTCAAGGAGTTGCCATTTCCCAAGCCAAAGAAAAAACCTAAACTGAAGAGCGATGAAAAAAGGTAGCATTATTATATTCATGTTCCTGGCAATCACCCTTGCTGGATGCAAGGCAACACAGAGCGAGTTAACATTTTTATCTCCAAATTCTCAAAACAGAGTAGAACTCAACCTATCCCAAACAGGGGAGGTCTTCTATCTGATTTATCACAACAATTCAACAATAGTAGATACCTCTTTTATTAGCTTCGATTTCAAAGATCAGGAGCCTCTCAGGGCGAATCTCACTGTTGTAAAATCCAGTCAATCATCATTCAGCGAGACTTGGGAGTTGCCATGGGGAGAGCAGAGAGAGGTTATTAATAATTATAACGAAATGGTTGTTGAGCTTAAGGAGAGCATCGCACCCAAAAGGAGACTTAATATCTATCTCAGAGCTTACGATGATGGAGTCGCCTTCCGTTATGAGTTTTTACCTCAGATCGGTGTTGACAGCCTTATTATAATGGAAGAGAACACCGAGTTTCAATTGACCGGCGACCATACTGCCTGGTGGATTCCCGGCGACTGGGACAGTTATGAGCATCTTTACAATACGACCCCCATTTCAAAGGTGGATGCTATGAAACACAACAATGCTCCCGGCCTCGGCTTTACAAACATTATGGATAATGCCGTCCATACACCTGTAACTATGCGAACCAACGAAGGTGTACATATAAGTATTCATGAGGCTGCACTTATTGACTACGCAAGTATGACACTTAAGGTAGACACATCATCTCTTAAACTGACAAGTCAACTAGTGGGATCCGAGAGGTTAGGATACAAGGTAAAGCGAGGACTTCCATTCAAAACTCCCTGGAGAACAATTCAAATAGCGGACAAAGCCTCTGAACTTATTGAATCCAGGCTGATTCTAAACCTTAACGAACCTAATAAACTTGGAGATGTAAGCTGGGTTAAGCCTATGAAATATATGGGAATCTGGTGGGAGATGCACATAGACAAAGGATCATGGGACTACGGAATGACACTTGATGAAGAGAGCGGTAAGTGGGTGGACACAGGCAAGAGTCACGGACGGCACGCAGCCACTACTGAAAACGCAAAGAAATACATTGATTTTGCATCAGAAAACGGAATAAAAGGACTTCTGATTGAGGGCTGGAACACCGGTTGGGAACGCTGGACCGGCTTCGAGGATAGAGAAGGAATCTTTGATTTTGTTACCCCTTATCCCGATTATGACATTGAGGAGGTGGTAAGATACGCAAAAGAGAGAGGAGTGGAGATAATAATGCACCACGAAACCTCGGCCGCCCCAAGAACTTACGAACAGCAGATGGATACCGCATATGCCCTTATGCAGAGGCTGGGCATCGGCTCAGTAAAATCCGGATATGTGGGAAGAATTATTCCCAAAGGGGAGCATCACCACGGCCAATGGATGGTTAACCACTATCAAAGAGCTTTAGAGAGGGCTGCAGAGTATAAAATTGCAGTAAATGCTCATGAACCCATAAAGGCCACAGGGCTGAGGCGCACATATCCAAACGCTATTGCAAGGGAGGGTCTTAGAGGACAGGAGTTTAACGCCTGGTCACCTGACGGAGGAAATCCACCTGAGCACATCTCTATAGTTGCATTTACAAGAATGCTCGCGGGACCTATTGACTTCACTCCGGGCGTATTTGACATATCTTTACCCACAAAGCCAAACAATCAGATAAACACGACACTTGCGCATCAACTGGCTCTATATGTTGTTATTTACAGCCCGATTCAAATGGCCTGTGACTTGCCTGAAAACTATGAAAACCAGCCGGCTTTCCAGTTTATAAAAGATGTGGGGGTCGATTGGGAGCAGACAAAAGTACTGGAGGGCGAGATAGGGGATTATGTTGTAATTGCAAGGGAAGAGCGTGAGAGCGGGAACTGGTTTGTAGGAGGGGTGACTGATGAAAATGTAAGAGAGGTTAAATTATCCTTTGATTTCCTTGATGATGGTAAAATCTATGCAGCAACTATTTACAGAGATAGTCAAAAGAGTCATTACAAGTTAAATCCTACCGTCATTGAAATTGAAACCATTGAGCTATCCCACTCTTCAGCTTTAAATCTCTTAATGAAAGAGGGTGGCGGATTTGCAATTAGTATAAAAGAAAAAATTAAATAAATATGAAAAAATCAGTTTTTATAATCTGCCTTTTTTTGGCAAATGTCTTGTACTCACAAAATAACCAGTCAATAACACT
>CAZPRX010000021.1:0-11972 GCA_964588835.1 uncultured Muribaculaceae bacterium | reverse complement strand
CCTACCTGAAGCTGTCTGTCACTGCCGGAAAGATAGATGTGAGCCAAATAGTTCATAATTTCAAAAATAAGTCTATTTTTGCCGACTTTATTAATAAAAAAACATTATTTAATGAATCAGAAAAATGGAAATCCGGCAGTTGTAGGTCTGGCGGGATTTGGTTTAACAACTCTTTTATTGCAATTTCACAACATAGGACTTTTAGGTTTAGGTCCGGTGCTTGCAATGGGAATCATCTTTGGAGGTTTGGCACAAATGATAGCCGGTTTCCAGGAGCAGAAAATGGGGAATAACTTTGGGTACTCAGCCTTTGTTGCTTACGGAAGCTTCTGGATAGGATTGGGTATTATCTGGATTCTCAATATCCTTGATGTTTACAAATCATCTACAACAGATGTAGGATATTTTATGCTGGCATGGACGCTTTACACAGTTATTATGTTCATTTCTTCGCTAAGAGTTCATAAAGCGATGGCAATCACATTCTTTTTGCTCTTAGTTGGTTTTATCCTTCTTGTGATTGGTCACTTTGGGTATCCCGTATTTAATGTAATTGCCGGGTATGAATTGATATTCTGCGCATTAGGAGCGTGGTATATGATGGCTGGAATTATCATTAACGATCTGGCAGGCAAGACAGTGCTTCCAATGGGAAAGCCATTTATTGAAAAGTAACGATTTATTACATAAAATTGACGAATGCCTCTCATAAAAATGGGAGGCATTTTGATTTCAATGAGTTAAAGTGATAAAAAATATTTATATTTGCTAGGCTCCCCAACCGCAATTAAAAAACAAGCAATGAATTTGTATGTTCTAAAAGCAGGGGATTTCTCATTTGGTAAAAATATTATTGAGAATGACGGATGGCTTGTAATCCTTAAAGGTTTAGAAGTCACGTTGCTGATTTCAATTTCAGCTCTTTTAATTGGAACTGTTATTGGAGCTCTGCTTTGTTTCATGCGAAATTCAAAAGTGGGGGCATTAAAAATTTCTGCTAAAATTGTAATAGCTTTTCTTAGAGGGAGTCCTGTTTTGCTTTTGCTCATGGTGTTCTACTATGTCGTTTTTGCAAACAGCAGAATTGATGCAGTATATATTGCAATAATTGCTTTCTCCCTCAATAGCGGTGCTCACATTGCCGAGATTATGCGCTCTGCATTGTCTGCCGTTGACGGAAAACAATTAGAGGCCGCCAGAATGCTCGGCTTTTCAAAAATCAGAGCCTTTATAGCAATAACACTGCCACAGGCAACCAGAATTGCTAAACCAGTCTATCAGAGTGCAACAATAAACCTTGTGCAGTGGACTTCAGTTGTAGGTTATGTTACAATAACAGATTTAACTCGCACAGTAAACAACATTGGAGCTCGTACAGGGGACCCGTTCTTTGCGCTTTTCTTTGGGATTCTAATCTATCTGGCAATATCATATATGGTTAACTTCATATTCTCTCTGCAAGGCAGGAAAAAGATTACCGTATGATTCGTACTGTAAACTTATATAAGAGATTCGGCGATCTGACTGTGTTCAGCGATATAAATATTCATGTGCTCAAAGGTGAATGTGTAGCGGTAATAGGCCCTTCCGGAACAGGGAAGAGTGTGTTGTTCCGGACTCTCGCCATGCTTGAGAGGCCTGATGGTGGGCAGATTTACATAAACGGAACAGATATAACCGGGAGAGATGTAAACATAAACAAGGTAAGAGAGAGATTTGGGATGGTGTATCAGGGGTTTCATCTGTTCTCACACCTGAATGTGCTGGATAATATAACTCTTGCGCCTGTCAAAGTTAAAAAGATAGATAAAAAAGTGGCAAGAGAGAGAGCTATGGAACTTCTCTCAATGGTAGGATTAAGTGAGAAATTCTCCTCTTATCCTCACCAACTTTCAGGGGGGCAGCAACAGAGGGTAGCAATTGCACGCTCATTAGCCATGGACCCGGATATTATCTTGTTCGACGAGCCTACATCGGCACTTGATCCCTCTATGACGGGTGAGGTTTTGGCTATTATTCGCAAACTTGCGAGAAGCGGCCTTACAATGATGATTTCAACCCACGAAATGGGATTTGCCCAGGATGTGGCCAGCAGGGTAATTTATATGGACGAAAAGGGTGTCTATGAAGAGGGCCCGGCTGAGCAGATTTTTAAGAATCCTCAGAGGGAGAAGACCAGAATGTTTATCAGGAAACTGAAAGTTTTCAGTTATTCAATTGTATCAAGAGGATTTGATATGGTCTCAATGAACGTTCAGATAGAGATGTTTTGCCAGAAGTATAACATTGAAACCAAGAAGATAAATCACATACAACTGGTGCTGGAGGAGCTTATACTTGAGGTAACGGCTAATCTCTACACTGAAGTACAACCTCAGATTGATTACACAATAGAGTTTTCAGAGGAGAGGGGCGAGATACTAATTACGTTTAATTATAAGGGAAGAGAGTTTAACCCTTTTGTGAATACAGATGATGCCGACCATCTGGGAATAGTCCTTATTACAGGTGTTTCAAAAAGTATAAGCCACAATTGTGAAAATGGCTTAAATTCAATAAACATTAACATTTAAACTTAAGTAAAATTATGAAGAACAAAATTTCACTTTTTTTTATTTTTTTGCTTGTCCTGGGTCTAACCTCCTGTGGACAAAAAGCGGCAAAAATTGAAACGCTTGCAGACCTTCAGGGTAAGGTAATCGGAAATATCTCTACAGGAATCTCTGATTCAGGCTTTGTTGCTATGCTCTCTGTTTTAATAGGCGGTGAGCCGGCTGAAGTTGTGACTTATAACAGAGGGATTGATGTTCTGGCAGCACTTAAGAGCGGTAAAATCGACGGTTATCCATCTCATCAGTTTGTTGCTGACTATCTTTTAAAGAGAGATACTCAGGTAGTCTCTATCCCTGTTCTTGACGTGCCAATTGAGGGACATGCTGTAATGGCTGTCCGTACTGAAGATTTCAAGTTGAAAGCAATGCTTGACAGTGCAATAGTCATATTAAGAGATAAAGGTACTATTTCTGCTCTTGAGCAGGAGTGGATTACAAACTTACCGGCAGAAAATGAGCCAACTTTTAATGAGATACCTGTAATAGAAGGTGCTCCGAGTTACTATGTGGGAGTTACCGGCGATCTCCCTCCACTGGATTATGTTGCTTCCGACGGTTTCCCTGCCGGGTTCAATGTAGCTCTGCTCAGTGAGATAGGAAAAATTTTAAACGTCAATTTTAAATTCGTCTCTCTTGAGACTCAGGCAAGATTCACAGCTCTGGCCAGTAAAAAGATAGACGTTATCTTCTGTCACTTCCAAAGTACAAATACTGAGTATTTTAAAGAGCTTGAAAACGAGGGCTGGATAGCCACACAGCCATATTTCATTTATAAAGGAGGATGCTTTATAGTTAACAAATGATAAGAAGTGTATGTAGAGTATTATTATTACTACTCTTCTGCAACAGTGCATTTAGCCAGGGGGTCACATCCGGTACTTTAGAGGGAAAAGTAGCGGATGAGGCTTCCGGGCCTGTTGCAGGTGCTTCGGTTATTGCCCTGCATATTCCATCAGGAACCAGATATGGTACATTCACAAGAGAGGACGGAGAGTATTCATTTCCCGGGATGAGAGTAGGGGGGCCCTACAGGGTTTCTGTAAGCTACATCGGTTTTGAGAAGGCTGTTTCCGATGAAATATTCATTTCGTTAGGCACTGTGACAAAACAGAACTTTATAATCAGTGAACAGGATACATTTCTTGCTCCACAGGTTGTATGGGGAGACAGACCGGGAGGGGGATCTGTGATTGGGAGTAAAGATATTCAGTCTCTGCCCTCAATATCCAGACTTATCACAGATTACACCAAACTTATTCCACAATCAAGGGGAGCCTTTTTTACAGGTCAGGATAACAGGTTGAATGCACTGACCGTTGATGGCTCTATGTTTAATAACTCATTTGGAATTGCAGGTATGCCGGGGGAGAGAACCGGTGTGGCTCCGCTATCTGTTGAGGCCATAGAGCAGATGGCTGTGTCAATCTTTCCGTTTGATGTAAGACAATCGAACTTCACAGGAGCGTCAATAAATATTGTTACCAAAAGCGGAACAAATGACTTTAAATCGTCTCTCTACTATAGTATAAGAAACCAGGCGTTTGTAGGCAGGCGAGCGGCAGGTTCAACTTTTAATCCCGGAAACTTTAATTTTAACCTGGGAGGGGTCAGCATATCGGGACCGGTAATTAAGGACAAACTCTTCTTCTTCGCAGGATTTGAGATGGAGGAGTATACAAGGCCGGCAACTCTTTTTGTGGCAAATGACGGAACCCAGAATTCTGAAGGAAATGTAACCAGAGTTCTTAAGCAAGATCTTGATGAGCTGAGGAGCTACCTAAAAGAAAACTTTGGCTACGATACAGGAGAGTATCAGGGCTATAATTTCTCTACATCTGCGCTGAGATTTATCGCAAAACTGGACTACAGCCTTAATGACATGAATAAATTCAGCTTAAGGTACAACCATCTGAACTCCAGCTCAGACCAGTTTATTGCTAATTCCGATGCTTTGGGCTACGGTTACAGAAGGGGAGGTATAAGTTCTCTTAATTTTCAGAATTCAAACTACTCCCTGATAGAGAATATCAGATCTCTTATTTTTGAATGGAACAGTACTCTCAGTGACAAGTCAGTCAACAACTTTTTTGCAGGCTACAGACACCATAATGAGAGCAGAAAGAATCCGGCCAGTCTCTTTCCTATGGTGGACATACTTAAAGATGGAGTTACTTATACAACATTTGGAACAGAACCATTTTCACCATATAACGGGCTCACTTACGGGACGTTTCAAATACAGAATAACTTTAGCCTTTTTCTTAACAAGCACTCATTACTTGCAGGATTTAACATTGAGAGATTCAACTCCAGCGATAGTTTTTTCCCGGGGGCTCAGAGTATTTATGTTTATAACTCTTTGGACGATTTTTATGAAGATGCCGGCGGTTACCTTTTGAATCCGGACAGAAGTACATCTACAGTGAATTTAAAGAGGTTCCAGTATCAATATTCTAATATTCCCGGGTTCGAGAAACCTGTACAAAATCTGAGAGTGGTATACGCAGGAGTCTATCTTCAGGACAGATGGAGCATTACACCTGCATTAAAATTAACTTTGGGAATCAGGTTAGATATTCCCTTTTTTGGAGATACCGGTTATAGAAATTCAGAAGTAGAGCAACTATCTTTCAGAGATGAGAAGGGGGCAGAGGCTAAGTACACAACTGACAAACTTCCAAATGCAAACCCGCTTATCTCTCCAAGATTGGGGGCGGAATGGGATGTCTTTGGAGATGAGACGATGATGGTTAAATGCGGGATAGGAGTCTTTACAGGGCAGCCGCCATATGTGCTGATATCAAATCAAATCGGGAACAATGGAATTCTAACAGGTTTTGAATGGTTAGACGGCTCTCTCTCCAATCCTCTTTACAGCAGGCCATTCAATCCGCGAATTGATAAGTACAAACCTACAAACATTAGTGGCAATCCGGCGTCAAGATATAGTCTGGCTCTGGTAGATCCGGAATTTCGTTTTCCACAAATCCTCAGAAGCAATATTGCTTCAACATTTGCTTTACCATTTGATATTACAGGCAATGTTGAATTTATTTACGATAAGGAGCTGAACGGGATGACCAATATAAACGTAAATCTACCTCCACAGAATAGCAGATTCTCCGGAGCAGATAACAGACCCCGCTGGACGACGGGGAGCAGACTAAATCAAAAAATATCAAATGCAATAGCGTTAATTAATGAGAACAAGGGTTACTCGTGGAATATAGCCGCATCTTTAGAAAAGAGGATTGCAGCCAAATTCTTTGGTAAAGCAGGCTACTCATACGGAGAGACATGGAATCTTATGGACATTGGAACAGTAGCATACAGCACATGGAGCTACAACCCTCATTCCTCAGACCCAAATAATCCTCAACCGGCCCTCTCATTATATTCACCCGGGCACCGGCTGTTTGCAACTACTTCAGTTGATTTTAACATATTTAGATTTGGGACTACAAAAGTCTCTCTCTTCTTTGACACGTATACATCAGGAAGATCTAGCTATATTGTTGCAGGGGATCTTAACGGAGACGGCGCGAATAGCAACGATCTCATATATATACCCAGAGATATTTCAGAGATGAATTTTTCTGAGTATACTACAGGTGGAAAAACATTTTCAGTTCAGGAGCAGGAGCAGGCCTGGGAGATGTATATTAAGCAGGACAAGTACCTCCGCAAACACAGAGGAGAGTATGCTCAAAGAAATGGAGTGGCTCTCCCTATGATATCCAGATTAGACATTAGCCTCTCGCAACAGGTTAGTCTAAATCTGTTTGGAAAGGTGAACAGGTTTGCAGTAAGGCTGGATGTGTTAAATTTCACGAACCTTATTAATAGAAACTGGGGAGTAGGAAAGACTCTTATAACAAACCAACCACTTTTGTTAAGAGGTATACTGAGCAACAGCGAAGGAGACAAACCTGTCTATACGCTGAAAGCGTTCAATAATAATCTTATTAAAGAGTCTTATATAACTACAGCTACTTTAAATGATGTTTTCAGAATTCAACTGTCTCTTAAATGGGACCTTTGATTTTAAGCATTTAAAACACCTAAACAGAAACATCCTTTAAGAAGTCAAGTACTCCGAATATCCTGAGCAGCCATATTATAACGATGACTACAACTACGATATTCAAGATTCTCTTGATCTTTACATCCATGGGTATGTACGTGTTTACAAGCCACAAAACAATGCCTGCAACAACGATTACGATTAAAACGGTAAGTAATGGCATAATTGTATTTATTAAGTTTTCAAACCAAAGTTAGCGAGCAATAACCATTACTATTTATCACTATTGAAGGTAATTATTACAGAATTCCCACATTTCGGAAAACCATTTCAGTAGTTTGGCAACGATTGGATTAGAATTACTAAATTAGAGCATTCTAATAATTCAATAAATGAAAGATGAAGCAGCACAGTTACTAAAATATCAGAATTGCTTAATTTCAAGATAAAGAGATGAATGTTAAAGAAAATTCTTTTCCGGTGGTTGCTATTGGTGCATCAGCAGGCGGACTGGAGGCAATGATGGAGTTGTTAAAATATCTACCGGCCGATACGGGTATGGCATTTATTTATGTTCAGCACTTAAGTCCGGACCACAAAAGCATGTTGACTGAGATTTTGTCCAAGAAGACAAGTATGATAGTGCAGGAGATTGATGACATGGACAAAATATTGCCGGATAATGTTTTTGTTATCCCATACAACAAAGGAATTGAGGTAACCGACGGCCATATCAAGTTAATTCCCCGCTCGGAATCAAGCTCTGCAATTTCAATTGACACTCTTTTTTCATCACTGGCAGAAGCTCAAAAAGAGAGAGTTATAGGTGTTGTCCTAAGTGGAAGCGCAAGCGACGGAACGATTGGGATGAAAGCTATAAAAGAGGAGGGCGGATTAACATTTGCTCAAGACGACTCTGCGAAATTCACAAGCATGCCTCACTCTGCAATTGCTGCAGGTGCCGTAGATTTTATTTTGTCTCCTAAAGAGATAGCACTTGAACTGGCGCGGCTAAGTAAACATCCGCTTATAAAAACTATAGGCGTACAAAGCAGTCAAGAGAAACTAATTGACAGTAGCAATCCGGATTTAAAGATTATTCTCAACCAATTGCACAAATCCACGGGTGTAGACTTTAGTGCTTATAAAATGAACACCATTAAGAGGCGAATCATTCGCAGGATGCTATTGTATAAAATAAAACATCTAAATGAGTACGCAAAACTACTTACCAAGGAAAATGAAGAGGTTCAAATTCTTTATCAGGATTTACTGATAAATGTCACCAGTTTTTTTCGCGAGACAGAAACTCACAGATATTTAAAGGAGAATCTTTTTCCAAAACTTCTCAAAAGAAAAAAAGCTGGAGAGTCTCTGCGGATTTGGGTTCCAGCATGTGCTTCAGGTGAAGAGGCTTACTCCATTGCAATGATGTTACTTGAAATTCAGGATTTAGATACAATCACCACCCCTATCCAGATATTTGCAACTGACCTGAGCGAACAAGCTATCAGCAAGGCCCGCATGGGTGTTTATACCGATAAGGATTTAGAGACAGTTTCACCCAAACGGATTCAACGTTTCTTTATAAAAGCCGATGGAGGTTTCCGCGTAGACAAAACTGTACGTGAACTATGTATTTTTGCTCCACATAATATTTTACGTGATCCCCCTTTCTCTCGTCTTGATTTTATAAGTTGCTGCAACCTCTTTATCTATCTGGATAATCAGGCTCAAAAAAAGGTCGTAAATACCTTTCATTATGCCTTAAATGATGATGGTTACCTGATGCTTGGCAAATCAGAGAATATTAGCCACTCAACTAATCTTTTCACTAGTTTTAACAAGAAGTACAAAATATTTTCACGCAAGGTTATTACTGGCAGCCGGATAATGCCTGCCTTGTCTCCACGTTACACTCAACAACCATTTTCCAATAATAATACTGCATTTGCGAATAATAATAAATCTAAACATAATATCCCGGTTAATCACAACGGGCTGGATAACGCAATAGATGCAGTGCTGGTTTCTGAATTTATGCCCGCGAGTGTTGTTGTCAATTACCAAATGGAAATCGTACAATTCCGAGGAACAACTGATTTATTTCTAACACATCCTAAGGGTAAAGCCACGTTTAATATATTAAAAATGGCTCGGCCGGAAATTGCTTTTGAATTGCGAAGTGCCATTGCGAAGGTTATTAAAACAAAACACCGATTTCGCAAAAGTGGAATTGAGATGAATTCCGGGAAAACCGGAACTGCACTAAAAATCATAAGTTTGGAAATAGTTCCGCTTGAAATAGAATCGAACGAACCCCTGCTCTTAATTATTTTCACTGAACATGAGCAAACAGAGTATTTTGGGCAACAAGCAGAGGGAGAAACAAATAGCTCTCACGCAAAAGACAGGAGGATAAAAAAATTAGAACAGGAGTTAGCAGCAGCACATGCCGATGCACTTGCCATTGCACAAGAGAACGAAGCCTTTACAGAAGAGTTGCAGAGTGCCAATGAAGAGGTTGTATCAAGCAATGAGGAGCTTCAGACAGTGAACGAAGAGCTTGAAACCTCCAAAGAGGAGATTGAGTCTGCCAACGAAGAGCTCATTACAACCAATCAAGAGCTACAAACGCGTAATGATTTGCTAAATGAGGCTTATGATTATTCAGAAGCCATATTTTCGACAATACACGAACCTCTGATAGTATTAGATAAAAACCTTCGTGTAAAAGTAGCGAACACCAGATTCTACAAATTATACAAGGCAAAAGTAGAGGAGACAGAGGGGATGCTTCTGTATGATATAGGAGACAAACAATGGAATATTCCCCGCCTGAGAGAGTTGCTTGAGGAGGTTCTGCCAAAAAACACACACTTCCATGGTTTTCAAATTGTTCACACCTTCCCCGGCGTCGGCGAAAAAATAATGGTGCTCAATGCAAGGCGTGTACTTCAAAAAAGGAATCATGAAGAGTTAATACTTCTCGCCATAGAGGATATTACAGAACAGGTCACAGCCCTGCATAATATGGAAAATGCGGTAAAGTCCAAACAACAGTTTTTAGCCAATATGAGCCATGAAATCCGCACTCCGTTAAATTCAATTTTGGGATTTGCGAATGTTCTTTTAAAAACAAAATTAGACAAAGAGCAACACGAGTTTTTAAATGCAATAAAAACAAGCGGCATCTCTTTAACTCAGCTGATAAACGATATTCTTGACTTATCAAAAGTTGATGCGGGAAGAATGACATTTGTAAAACAGCCTTTTGATCTGCTCAGTTCTCTGAAATCAACTTTATACACTTTTGACCAGAAAATAAAAGAGAAGAATTTGTCACTTGTTGAAGAATATGACAGTAAAATGCCATTAACGCTGCTTGGCGACTCAGTTAGATTAAATCAGATAATTTTAAACCTTTTAAGCAACGCCGTAAAATTTACTCACAAAGGGAGAATAATTTTTAGTGTCAAACTACTTAAGGAAGACGAGAAAAATGTTACACTTGAATTTGCCGTTGCAGACACCGGTATTGGGATTTCGGCAGACAAAGCTGACTCTATTTTCAATGTCTTTGAACAGGCAGAAATCGGAATAGCCAGCTCATATGGAGGAACAGGTTTAGGGCTTGCAATTGTAAAACAGTTAGTAGAGTCTCAAGGAGGTGCTATTAGTTTAAGGAGTAAATTAGGTGAGGGTTCAACATTTAGTTTTACACTCCCTTTTGGGAAGACAGATATGAAGTTAGAAGAGAAAGTTGAAACACTTAAACGAGATCCGGAGATTAAGACTCTAAAGGTATTGGTAGCAGAAGATGTTCCGCTGAATAAGCTATTAATTAAAATAATACTAATTGATTTTGGGTTTGAATATGAGATTGTGAACGATGGGAAAGTTGCAATAGAAAAACTTCAAACCAATACATATGATATTATTTTAATGGATTTACAGATGCCAGTGATGAATGGTTTTGAGGCAACAGAATACATACGCAAGACTCTGAAGTCAAAAATTCCAATTATTGCTTTAACTGCAGACGTCACAACTGCAGATATTTCAAAATGCAAACAGATAGGAATGGATGATTACATCTCAAAACCAATTGATGAAAACGTATTATACAGTAAGATAGTGGCGTTGGTACGTGACCAAAAACACAAACCCGGATAGGAGAAAATATAGTGTGAATGATGTAATGTTTCTTTAAAATTGCGTAACGATTTTCATCGTTAACATACGCAACTTTATTATTGATTTAATAAATGAAGAGGCGTTTAAAAACATTACTTTATGCATTACCCAGAAAAGAGTATTGGAATATCTGCTAATAATCAATTAGTCAGCTATATTGATGAAGGTCCGGTCAATTCTCCGGCAATAATTTTCATTCATGGCTTTCCATTAAGCAAAGAGATGTGGAACGAACAGATAGGGGTGTTAAGCGATTATTTTCGTGTAATTGCCTATGACATTCGCGGGCATGGAAATTCTGAGCCGGGAGAAAATAAATTCTCGATAAGACTTTTTGTAAATGATTTGATTGGTTTGATGGACGCACTGAAGATTGATAAAACTATCCTCTGTGGTTTTTCTATGGGCGGATATGTTGCTCTAAATGCGATTGAGAACTATTCCGGGCGTTTTTCCGGTCTGATTTTATGTGATACAAATTGCACAGAGGATAAGCCTGAAGCAAAAGAGAAACGAATGAAGACCATTGAAAACATTAAGGAAAATGGATTAGAACAATATGCCGGAGAGAGTCTGAAAAAACTATTTGCGCCGGGATCTTTTTCAAAACATAAAGAAAAGGTTGCTATAGTGAGTGAAATGATCCAGAGAACATCTAAACAGTCACTCTTTAAAACCCTTTTTGCCTTAGCTGAGCGCTCAGAAACCTGCTCCAAATTGACCCTGATAGATGTCCCGGTACTTATTTTAGTGGGTAAAGATGATGAAATTACCCCTCCAGATGTAGCCATGTCAATGCACAAAAAAATTAAAAGTTCCACCATTCAGATTATTGATTCCGCAGGGCATTTAAGCAATATGGAAAACCCAGACCAATTCAATAAATATCTAAAGGATTTCTGCCAACAATGTATTGATTAAATTTGCTAAAAGTAGATTGGAAATATAATCTGTATCTTAGAAGATATAAATTCAGATTATAATCAATGAAAATTAGCATAATAGGAGGCGGTATTTCAGGTTTGTCTCTCGGCTGTTTTCTACAGATAAGGGGATATGATACTGAGGTTTTCGAAAAACACTCTGTGCCGGGAGGGTTATGTGCCAGCTGGAAAAAGGGGGAATTTACCTTTGACGGC
>CAZPRX010000020.1:8636-12010 GCA_964588835.1 uncultured Muribaculaceae bacterium | reverse complement strand
ACAGCAAGAGATGTTACAGATATAATAAAAGCAAGAGAAAAAGAGAAAAAGCTTATAGAAGATCTGATCGAAGCTAAAAACCGTGCAGAGGAGAGCGACAAAATTAAAACAACTTTTCTTGCAACTATGTCACATGAATTGAGAACTCCTCTTAATGCAATCATTGGATTTTCTGACCTTATAACCGATGATCTTAACAAAGATGATATAGACTCATACGCAACAACAATAAATAAAAGCGGCAGACATCTACTTAGCCTTATTGAGGAATTATTTGATATTAGTCTGATTGAATCAGGAAAAATCAAACTATTTTACGAAGAGGTTGAGGTAGCTGATATAATAAACGAAATATTTGCTGTCATCTCTAGAGAACAGAAGTTAATGAGAAGAAAGGGGGTTAAGATTTCAATAACCTCTTCTTCAAACGATAAAAGAGATAAAAGAGTAATATTTACAGATCAGAAACGATTAAAACAAATATTAGTAAATTTACTTAAGAATGCTCTTAAGTTCACAGAATCTGGCTTCATAGAATATGGATACGAAGTAATGATTCAAGATAATTCAGAGGTTCTTAAGTTTTTTGTTAAAGACTCAGGTATAGGAATTCCACACAGCAAATTAAACCTTATTTTTGAAGAGTTCCACCAGGGAGATGCAGTTCAGGCAAGAAAATTTAACGGTGCAGGACTAGGACTCTCAATAAGCAGAAAGCTTGTTGAAAATCTCGGTGGACGAATATGGGTTGAATCAATTGAGGGTAAAGGAAGCACCTTTTTATTTACATTACCATTGAGAATGCCTGATAATAATAAAATAAAAAGAGGAGAGAATTCTATGGAGACTAAAGTTTACGATTTTTCTGGAAAGAGATTACTCCTTGCAGAGGACGACGAACCAAGTTATTTGTTGCTTAAGGCAATACTCAAAAGAACAAACATACAGATTGTAAGGGCAAAAAGCGGTAGAGAGACGGTCAATATTGCACTTGAGGATAACAACATATCGATGATTCTGATGGACATTAATATGCCTGATATGAACGGATTTGAGGCTACAGATATAATTAAGAAGGAGAAGCCCCATCTTCCAATAATCGCCCAGACAGCCTATTCGATTTCAGGCGACCGCGAAAAGATTCTAAAGGCAGGGTGTGATGATTACTTGTCAAAACCTATCAACAAAACAGAGCTCTTCAAGATTATTGAAAAATACTCTTAAACTCAATGTGCTTCTACTTCAGACAAACAAAGCAAGCTCTAGAAGTTGCAAACAGGTTCAGAATTAAAAAATTTGAATCTTATCCAAATATCCCTTTAGGCGAATATAACGGATTTAATCACCCCCTTTGCGAAACCATAACTCATACCAATCCTGATTCAATATCGCTCCTTAATTGGGGACTAATTCCATCATGGTCTAAATCAGATGAAATCAGCAAAAACACTCTTAACGCAAGAATAGAAACTATAGATAAGTTAAGATCTTTTAAAGATCATCTTTCTGAAAGATGCCTGATAATTTCAAATGGATTTTATGAATGGCAACACATCAAAATATCAGGCAAGCATTCAAAGAAAAAATATTTGGTAACAACTCCTGAAGAGTCTCTGTTTGCATTTGCAGGAATTTGTTCGTGGTGGAAAGATCCTTTTAAAGGAGATTTAAAAGGCACATTCTCAATTCTAACGACACAGGCAAACAAATTAATGAGTGAAATACACAATACAAAACAACGTATGCCTGTTATACTCAAACCGGAAGACGAGCAAAGATGGTTACGTGGAGAGAATCACAATGAGTTTGCTTACCCCTACTCTGTTGAATTGATTGCTCAGCTACAAGAGCCTCTGAAAGTAACAAGAGGAGACTCAATGAATCTCCTCTTTTGATTATAAACAGTTTAATCACCAACGATTTACTTTATATCAATCAGTTTTACAGGCTTTGGCTTTGCCTCCTCTCTTTTTGGGATAGTTACCAGAAGTATGCCCTTATCATATTTAGCTTCAATTTTATCACTATCTACAGTTAGCGGCAAGCTGAACGATCTGCAGAATGATTGATAACTAAACTCTCTTCTTGTATACCTCTCCTCTTTTTCCTGGTTTTCAGACTTAATCTCCGACGAAATCTTGAGTGTCCCCTGGTTTACCTCAATTGAAAAATCACTTTTATCAAGACCAGGTGCAGCAACCTCAATCAGAAAATTCTCATCGTTTTCACTGATGTTTACAGATGGGATTGTTGTGTTTGTCCTTGAATAGTTCTTTAATCCCCAATCACTCCACTCTTTATTCAAAAAATCGTCAAAGAAATTTGTGAAAACCGGTTGTGTTTGATTTCTTCTTATAAGTGTCATAGTAGCCTCCTTTTTTTATTTGTGTTAGTTTACCTCAGTTATATCAAAGTAAATACCAAAGGAGAATAGAATAATTTAATAAGACACTTTGTCATTTTTTCAAAACAAATTCTGACAAAAATTCAGTTATTAAGCTGTCTGTCAGAGTTTAAGAATCCAATCTGAGATAATTTTCAACACCTTTTCAGAGAATGTTTCCTCAATTTTTGAATATTCAGAAGGCAGGCCTGTCGACGAACTCTGAAAAAGGTGATTAACCCCTTCAACTTTAATTATAGTAAGGGCATCTTTGTTTCCGTATGACTCTGAAATTAAATCAAGGTTTTCAGGAGGGACCTGTAAATCCTTTTCGCCATTTAAGGCCAAAGCTGGAATTACTGATTTTTTCAGCGCCGGTAAAGGATCATAGAATAGAAATTCAAGCATCCACGGATTTACAATACTTCTCGCCTGAGCTTTAATATTAGAGTCACTCTCATCAGGTGCATTATTTTTCATAAAACTGCTAACAATATCCAAAAGGTTATCACTTTGTATATTGTTCTTTGTTAAATCAAATAACTCTCTTGAAATTTTTTCATACGAGTCCAGTTCACTTTCTGATACTCCCGATGCTGAAGCAATCAATCTCTGCTGCTTTATAATAATTTCAGAACCACACTCAGCAGGTGCTGCAAGTAAAACCATAAATTGTACATAATCGCCTTCAGAAGCAACCATAGGCGCAATAATACCCCCTTCACTATGACCGATCATTCCAAATTTAGCACCCTTAAACTCATCTCTAACTTTAAGGTAATTTAGGGCGGCTTTAACATCCTTAGCAAAGTCTTTTGTTGTGGATAATGCCGGATTTCCTCCTGAATTACCCGCTCCTCTGTCATCAAATCTGAGAACAGCAATACCTCTTTTAGTAAGATAATCAGACAAAACAAGAAAAGGTTTGTGACCCATTATCTCACTATCTCTGTTCTGAATTCCACTTCCTGAAATCAAAACGACTGCAGCT
>CAZPRX010000020.1:0-8626 GCA_964588835.1 uncultured Muribaculaceae bacterium | reverse complement strand
GTACAGGAGTTATCGCTGGTGGTCCAGTAAGAGTTATTTGTGAATTAGCGGGAAAAGTGAGAGTTCCGGCTAATACTATGCTATCCTGTGTGTTTGCAAAAAAGACCTCTTCAGATATGTATGGATAGGGTTTAATTGGTTCCTGAGACCTTTTTTGTACCTCAAAAGGTCTTCTTGACAGATTAAGAGGGAAAGAGGCACCTCCTTGTTTAAATGTACCTATCACTTTATCTCCGGTAAATACTCCGGAATACTCAATCATAGCAGCGTCAATTCTAATTTTTACCATTGAATTTGAATAGGAAGCATTAGTTGCCGGTATTCCGTATGCCTGCTGATCAGGGCTGTCCATTGTTGCCGAATACTCATTTCCATCAGTACTCAGATGAAATGCAATTTTCAGCTCCATTCCCTGAATATTTAAAACGCCATACCAAGAGCCCTCTGGTCCTGATTGAGTCTGGGAAAATGAATAAAATCCTCCGGAGAGAAATAAAACCAAAGTGATTAAAATTGATTGGAATGTTTTCATAAAAAAAAAGCCTGTATCTCTACAAGCCTGATTTAAATTGTAAACTGGACGTGCATCCCAAAGACGGGATACTTCAGTTCGTTCATAAAAAACTGGAAATAGAGATGCTTAAACAAAAGCACATTTGCTCCTATGTTAAAATCTCTTGAGTCATATTCAGCAATAATATTCAAATCCTTATAAAATGAAGGAGAGAATGAGATACCACCTGATATTGGAAATTTCTGCATTACATGAACACTCACCGGAATATTATAAGCTGTATGAACACCTATTGAGTTATCTCCAATATTAAAGTGTTTAGTTAATGCAATATAGTGTGTACCAAAGAACTTGTTTCCGTCTGCGTAACTAAACAAACTTGTAGTAGAAACCACATCATTTGAGCCGATTACTACAGCTGGCCAATACCTACCCTCTTTAAGAGGTCTGAAACGTACTGAAATTGATCTGTCAACATTGCTGAAATAACCGGCATTCCACAGGTCAAAAGCAGTATTATTCATTGAGACCTCCATAAAGGAGAGAAATGTAATATTAATAAAGAAATTGAAGGTGTGATAATCCCAAGTATCAGTTGTAAACTGTTTAGGGAGAAAGTTACCTCCAATCTTTACGGTTCTATCTGCAGACATCTCCGCTGTGGGACTATTTAAAAGTCCTGTAACTCCAAGAGTTGTCTGTGCTCTTAAAAAAGAAGATGTCAGGAGCAGAACAACTGCTCCCAACATCAACTTAGTTTTAAAACTGTTTAATCTCATTCAGAGATGGGTTCTGCGATTATACTGTACCGCCACCGCCCAGACCGTGGTCATGACCGTGATAGTGACCGTGAGCGTGCTCATCGTAAATCTTAAGATCGTGGAACAGCTCAACAACACCAGCGTGAATAGTTGTTACTGTAATAGTTTTTTCAGTTAAACCATCAAGAGTTTTAACCTTGAAAGTATAAACTTTTCTGGTGAATGACTGATTACCTGTAACAATCATGTATGTCAAACTAGGAAGGTTCTTTTCAAGAACGAAAGTATCATCAGCAGATGTAAAGGCTGTTAAAGGAGCAACTCCGTTGTTGAAGTAAGTAATGCTGTTTGTAATTGAAGTAATAATCTGACCTTGATCAGCACCTGTAATTCCAAGAGCATTAAGTGTTACGTCAAGTGGCTGTGAGAATACGTATCCTGCCTTCTTAACGTGTTTCCAGTTGCTCCAGGAAACTGCTGTAAGACCTCTGTTAATCTTCAAACTATCGTAAACCTTAATAGTCTCAGTAGTTGTTGTACCTGCAGTTACAGGGACATTGAAAGCAACTTTGTACAAAGAGAAGTGACTAATCTTGGTTACATAGTCATTCGCTGCCTGATCAAAAGTTACAGGAGCAGCTTCAGTTACCCATGCATTATTTGTGAAAAACTGAAGAATCAGATTTGAGTATTGATAGTTTGTTAGTGGATTATCAATGTTGAGAGTCAAAGCCGGAGCAAAGGTGTATCCGCTAGGGCTAAAGCTAAAGACTTTAAGCGGAGGATTATTTGCTGAACCTGTTGACTGATCATTAGTTTGAGTAGCAAGAATCTGGTAAGGAGTAGTAATAGTTGCTCCTGTAGCATCCTTAACTACTGTATTAGCAGCAATTGCCAACTTAGAATCCTGAGCACCACCTTCGATAAACAGAGTACCTCCTACTGTAGGTTCGATATAAGTACCACCAGGTACATAAGGAACCATCTTTGCAGATACTGTATAAATCATTGCGTGGTTAGGAGCTGCTGAAGGAAACTCAAGTGTAATTGCAGTTGGAAGGAAACCATCCTTAGTAAGGTTAATAGTGTACTTGCCTGCTGCAGTGAGGTTTAGGAACTCAAATTTACCGGTAGCATTTGTAGTAGCGGTAAGAGTACCCATTTTAACCGTAACTCCTGCCAGAGCCGCGTTTGTAGCATTGTTGTAAACCTCTCCCTTAATTGAATAAGTGGCCGGCTGTGGTTGTGGAAGCGGCATAGGCTCGTCCACCTTTGTGCAAGCACTTGTAAAAAGCGCAACCAAGAGTGTAGCGGAAGCTACTCCCATGAGTTTTGTAAAGAATTTTCTTGCTTTCATAAATCTTGTTGGTTAATTATTGGTTAATTTTCAAATAGTTGACTTAAATGAATTCTGTTAAAAAAGTTATAAGACGAATTTTCGTCAGGAGAGGTAGTGAAATATCTTCCGTGAGAAGTATATGGCCTTGCAATATACTCAAGCGGGAAATAATCACCTGCAGATACTCTAACAAATTTGTTCCTGTTATGTTTATATGGAGGAAGTGAAATTGCAAAAAAGAAACCCCCGTTAATAGGATAATCGGGTATATCCATCGATTGCACATAGAATCCGACGGCAGCATTTTTAAAATATCTTGTCACCTCTCCTCTGACTGATATATCATTACCAAGATATTTTCCAACTGATGCGCTCAATATCATTTTCAAAGGCTTGTAAACGTAATTCGCACCCACCTTCCATGTGAAAGTATTAAAATCTGAATAGAGCCAATCATCGAACATAGGAACTGAATATGCAGTATAGCTCATCTGGGCAAATACACCTATCTTCTTGCTTAATGATTTGTATAGTTTTAGATCTGCACCTGCTCTGAACATGTTAAAATTTCCTACAGTTACCATAGAATAAATATTGAACGGCAAACGAAACTGCTGTGACAGAGTCATGAAGCCCGGCCTGATCTTACCCTCTTCTACCGAGTAATCATTGACAACAGGAAAGATGATCTGGGCAGTAGCCTTTGCACCTCTCCATAAAGAGACCTCTAAAGTAGGATTAATATTGAACTGTAAAAGATACATTACGTCTAGTCTTGAGTTTTTAAACCTGAATATCGGGTAAAAGTTTAAATCAACTTTACCGGCAGATTCATATTCAAAACTATCCCCATTAAATGAATTAATTTCGTACATACCCTCTTCTAGCATGAAATCTGACTTCCATACAGGGCTTGTCCCATCATCATTTAATGAAGTGTACATTCTTAGTACAGGTATTTTTTCATCCATAAGGATGACATCAATATTATCAGACTCAAACTCATTTTTCAGAAGAGATACCTCTTCCCTTATAGCCAAAATTGCTTTCTGATTGTTTGAGTATGCTTTATTTTCAAGAAAAAGTATCTCCTTTCCGGGTTTTGAAATATGCCTCACATTTTCAAAGCCCGCATTGAACAGAGCCACCTCCACTTTGCTCTGTGCAACAGCAAAAACGCTGATATGCAGCAATACAAAGGAAAAGAGAGAAAGTTGTAAAACTCTTATTACTCTGAAAAGCTTTGATTCCATTAAGTTTAGGCGATACTTATTCATTATTGCAAATGTAATATTTTTTTAATTCTAATCAAATTATTTTTAAATCATTATGTTTTTTTTAACAAAAATTTAACTTGTCATTCTCAATTAGTAAATTTGCATAAAAAATTTGTATATCTATCAAAGTATTACACAGACTACAAAACAATGAACAACAGCAACAATAAGCCTATTGAATTGTTCCGTACAGAAGATCAAAGTAAACTTTATATTACAATTTCTGACTCTCCTGTTCACGCCGGCTTTCCATCGCCTGCTGATGACCATCTGGAAAACAAACTCGACCTCAATAAAGCACTGGTAAAGAACCCCGCAACAACTTTTTTCGCAAAGGTAAAAGGCGAGAGCATGAGTGGCGAGGGCGTGGAGGATGGAGACATGCTTATAATTGACAAGTCTTTAGAGCCTTACGAAAATTGCTTAGCTGTGTGTTTCCTTGAAGGCGAGTTTACCCTCAAAAGAGTTAAGCTTGAAGGTGATAATATTTTACTGATACCCTCTAATCCCAAATTTAAACCAATCAGGGTAAGTAGAGAGAATGATTTTTATATTTGGGGAATTGTCAAGTATCTCATCAAAAAAATGTAGATGAAAAGCATAAGATTACTGTTTAAGGTTCTATTCTTTATATATATATGTATGGTCTTCTTTTTCTGTCTTTACTCTTTTAACGACACTGGAGTTGATCTGTCCAAATATTTTTTAGGTATCAGGGTAGACCGCATTGCTCATTTTATAATGTTTTTCCCCTACCCTTTTTCTGCATGGCTTGCCGTTAAGAAAGAACTTAGAGAAAAATTCGGGAGATACTCTCATATTGTTCTGTTTGTTTCTGGTTTTATGCTGGCACTCATTACAGAATCACTTCAATCTTTCAACCCCAGCAGAGACACAGACCCGCTGGATCTCCTTGCTAATGTTACTGGCATTTTATGTGCGGCTATAATTATTTTTATTTTAGAAAAATTTATTGACAATGTATGGCCTGATAGACTGCAATAATTTTTACGTGAGTTGCGAAAGGCTATTTAATCCCTCACTTGAAGGAAGGCCAGTTGTTGTGCTAAGTAACAACGACGGTTGTGTTATTTCAAGATCATCAGAGGCCAAGCTATTGGGGATTAAAATGGGAGAACCATACTTCAAACTAAACGAACTGGTTAAGGACAGGGGCCTAATCTGCTACTCATCAAATTTCTCTCTTTACGGTGATATCTCTTCAAGGGTTATGGATACTCTGAGAAGAGCAACACCATCTGTAGAGGTTTACTCAATTGATGAAGCATTTGTCGATTTTAGCGGAGTTTCAGTGAATGAGATAGAGAAACTGGGTAAAGAGCTGGTAAAAAGTATCAGGAAAGGTGTTGGTATTCCTGTTAGCATGGGTGTTTCAAAAACAAAGACTCTTTCAAAAGTAGCAACACAATTAAGCAAAAAGTATCCGGCAACTAAAGGGCTCTGCATTATGCATAAAGATAAAGATATTAGCAAAATCCTTGGAGGATTTGCTGTTGAGGACATTTGGGGTATAGGGAGGGCCCATAAAAGGATGCTCAACTCATTTGCTATTAAAACCGCCGCCGAATTTATTGCAAAGGATGAGAGGTGGATTAGGGGTAAAATGGGGGTAACGGGAGTAAGAACCTATCGAGAGCTAAAAGGAGAACCATGCATAACATTAGAAAACAGCATTCCTGATAAAAAACAGATTTGCACAAGCAGAAGCTTTGCCCGGGACATTTTCGAATTAGAAGATATGTACAAAGCTGTCGCGACTTTTGCCTCCTACTCAGCTGAAAAACTACGAAGACAGAGAGGTGCTTGCAGAGAAATAATTGTCTTTATACTGACTAATCCGTTCCGGGAAAATGTTACAGTTCATAATCAAAGTGTTCTGATTACTCTGTCTGAACATACTGATAATACTCTGAAAATTGCAGCCAATGCCTGTAATGCGATGATGGAGATCTTTCGTGAGGGTTGCGGATACAAAAAATGTGGAGTTATTCTCTCCTCAATAGAAAAAAAAGATAAACTAACTCCTTCATTATTTGAATCAGTTGATGAACACTTAAGAGACTCATCACTTATGATGGTTATGGATGAAATAAATCATAAATACGGGAGGAGTAGTATCGTGACCGCTGCTGCAGGAATTGAAAGGATTAAGGCAAATCAAAATTTGTTATCTAAAAGATATACAACTTCATGGGATGATATTATTGAAGTGATAGTTTAAGTATTTTAACGTTATTCCCCGCAATTTTAAAATTAACAGGGCTCTTTGATGATAAAAACATTTCACCGTATGTTTTATCAAATAAATCAACAGACTTACATTTAATATCTTGTTTTATACCCCAATGAGCAAACAGGTGATCAGGAATATTTAATTCAATGTCTTCCTCAAAATCAGAAAAATTAAGGACTATCAAAACAATCTCATTATCATAATATCTTATAAAAGAGAAAGTTGAATCATATTTATAATTCGGATTATCTCTGTTGGCGTACTGGAGATCATATGTTTCTCCATGCTTGATGGCAGACTCATTGTTTGCAATAGACAACAATAACCTATATTTATTATTTAAATGAATATTGTATATGCCCTTATTATAGTTAATTATTGACTTCAAAGACCAAAAATCAAAGATGGTTGTCTTTCCATCCACACCACTAAATCCCTCTTGATCCATACCTCTTTCACCCAATTCCTGGCAGAAGTAAAGCATAAAGGGAGACCTGTTTAACAGTAAAGAGACAGCAACTGCAGGAATGGCTCTCTCCGGCTGTTTAGCGATGAAGTCAGAGGCAAGTCTTTGTTCATCATGGTTTTCCATGAAATTCAGCATATTATCCTGAATATCTCCTAAAGATTGCCAACATTTTGAAATATCTGATGGAGATGCAAGGCCTTTAATAATATTAATTAGAGTGTCATAAAGACCAACTTTATCGTAAAGAAAATCGAATCCTGAATTCAGGTAATCTTTGTACAAATCAGGGTTATAAACCTCAGCAAGAAACAATAAATCAGGATAGATCCCTCTTACTCTTTTAGTTAAATAGCTCCAGAACTCTTTTGGAACCATCTCTGCCATGTCGCACCTGAATCCGTCTACTCCCTTTTCACACCAGTAAATAATAATATCAACCATCTTATCCCACAGTTTAGGCCTGGGATCAAAATGGTTGACTTTTCCGGATTGATAATCAACTCCGTAATTAAGCTTAACTGCTTCATACCAATCATTTAATGAAGGGTTTTCGTTAAAGCAGTCATTTCCGGTTACCTTTGCAGGATATTCGACAAATGGCTCTCTCTCTGAACATACAGGAGATAGAAACCTCTTCCCGGGTAAATAATAATAATCGTTATCAGGAGAGAATGAAACATTTCTATCATCATCCTCACCAAAGTCACAGAAGTTGCCTGGATTTTTATCTGATTTGTAGTTTCTAGAGACATGATTGGGGACAAAGTCCATAATTACCTTTAATCCAGTCTTATGACATCTGTCAATAAGCTCTTCATACTCCTCTAGTCTCCTGTTATGGTCTACTGCAAGATAGTGAGAGACATCGTAATAATCCTTTATTGCATAAGGAGAACCGGCAATACCTTTGACAATTTCCGGTGGATCAGGAGTACAAGAGCTATCTGAACATTTACTTTGAGTAGCATGTTCTAAAACACCAGTAAACCAGATGTGTGTACACCCAAGATCTTTTACATATTTGAGATTTTTGAGAGTATAATCTGCAAACTTTCCTGTTCCGTTAATATCAAAAGAAGATCCGGGAACAGGGTCTTCAACCCGATTCCCGGATAATCTTGGTATTGTTTGATATATAATTATCTTCTCATGCATGGCTTATTGCCATTTGAGCACTTTCCTGAAATCGTACTCAGCAGGATTTGAAAGATACTCTGATGCAGCCTCGTAATCAGCTTCTGTAATGTACTGCATAATATTGTTTATAACAGCCTGAACCCTGTCCGACTCAAGACTTACAAGCCTTGGTGGAATCTTTCCGGTTTTAGGATCCTGTATATCTTTAAGATAAAGTGGTTCAACCTTTCCAAGATTGTCAATGTAAACCATACATCCGGTTTTCCCCTCATCAAAAAGCTGATGAACAGCTATCCCCAATTCAGTACAATAGACTAAATCATAGGCAACAGGAGGCTGACACCTCAATTCGTATCCTAACTCAACCGGCCTGCACTTGGTTTTAATACCAAGCTGCCTGAGCTTTGTCTCAAGTAGTTCATTAAAAATGTGCGCTTTAGAAACTTTTCCAAGTTCAGGGTGACCATGGTCATCATAAGAAAATATTACGCCTGATTCTTTAAGTTCTTTCTCGTCAAGTTCATGAAAAACGCCTTCAGAAATCATAACTGAACCGTAATCTATACCAAGAATCAATCTTTTTACGATAGACGAGACAGCAAGTTTGATGATTTTATCAAGAGTAATTGTAGTCTTGTTAAACATCTCTGGTATAACAATCATGGGATAGTGAGCAGCTGAGCCGATGCCAAATGCAAGGTGCCCTGCTGATCTTCCCATTGCGCATACAACAAACCAGTTGTTGCTTGTTCTTGCATCCTCATATACTGTAGTTGCAAGCCTTGCTCCCTCTGATTTAGCTGACTCATAGCCGAATGTAGGACGGGCAAGTGGTAATGGAAGGTCGTTATCAATTGTTTTAGGAACGTGAATGT